>CAYPCV010000036.1:0-9195 GCA_964409295.1 uncultured Sulfurovum sp. | reverse complement strand
TCCTATCTCTTACTCAAGAAAAACAATTATGCAAAATCAAGATAAAAGAGTTATGAACTATATTCCAATTAAAGTGAACCTTGCAGGGGTTATTCCTCCAATTTTTGCTTCAGCTGTATTGATGTTTCCTCTTACAATGTTGGGTCAAAGTTCTAATGAATATGCTTTAATGGTTGCAGATGCACTTAAGCCAGGTGGAATAGCATTTAATGTTGCAACATTTGTATTAGTTGTTTTCTTTGCATTTTTCTACGCATCAATTGTATTTAATGCTAAAGATATTGCAGATAATCTTAAACGACAAGGTGGCTTTATTCCAGGTGTAAGACCAGGGGAACATACCAAAGAGTTTATCAATACTGTAGCAAGTAACTTAACAGGGTCTGGTGCATTCTACCTAGCACTTATCTCTACTTTACCATTCTTGTTAATTAACTCAATTGGGGCGGCGTTCTTCTTTGGGGGAGTTGCTGTACTTATTATTGTTCAGGTTGCTCTTGATACAATGAGAAAGATTGAAGCACAAATTTACATGAATAAATACGAAACATTAGGATCAGTAGGTCTATAATGGCAATAGCACTTCGTAAACCCAACGAATTGACCAAGCTCGCAGTAGCTGGGTCAATCGTTGGTAAAACATTAAAATACCTCCGTGAAAATATTACTGTTGGAATGACTTTAAAAGAGATAGATGCTATGGGCGAAGCTTTTATACGAGAGCATGGTGCAGAACCCTCTTTTAAAGGTCTTTATGGTTTTCCTGCTTCTGTTTGTACCTCTTTAAATGAAGTATGTATACATGGTATACCTACAGATTATAAGGTACAAGAGGGCGATATTCTTGGCTTAGATTTAGGTACAAAGATAGATGGTTACTTTGGAGATGCAGCAATAACAATTCCTATTGGTCAAATTTCTAAAGAGGATGAAGCTCTTATTGCTTGTTCTAAAGATGCCTTATATCATGCGATAGAGAACATCAGAGTAGGAATGAGATTTAAAGAGTTATCTTCTGTTTTAGAGACCTTTATTCATGGACGTGGGTTTATTCCACTACGAGATTTTTGTGGTCATGGAATTGGGAAAAAACCTCATGAAGAGCCAAATATTCCAAACTATGTTGATGGAAAACCAAATCAAGGTCCAAAAATTAAAAACGGTATGGTATTTTGTTTAGAGCCAATGATATGTCAAAAGAGTGATGAACCCATTATCTTAGAGGATAAGTGGTCAGTAGTTTCAACTGATGGTCTACGTTCATCACACTATGAACATACCGTAGCCATAATAGATGGCAAAGCAGTAATTTTAACAGATGCGTAACAGCAAAACAATAATAATTTCAAAGGAGAAATAGATGGCTAAAGATGATGTAATAGAGATAGATGGTAAAGTAATTGAAGCTCTACCAAATGCAACGTTTAGAGTTCAGTTAGAGAACAAACATATTATTTTGTGTCATATTGCAGGAAAGATGAGAATGCACTACATTAAAATCTTACCTGGAGACAAAGTAAAAGTTGAATTAACACCTTACAGTCTTGACAAAGGACGTATCACTTTTAGATATAAATAGGATTTCTACTTATTATTTAAAACAGTTCTATTCCTATCTTTAATGATAGGAACCTTTCCTTTTTTCTCTTTTTTTTTCACTCTTACATATTTTATTTTATCATTAAAATTAACTTTGGATTTGTATTTTAATAAGGTATAATCGTTCTTACTTAACAAGAGGATTATAGATGACCATATGGAAATATAGTGAAGAGAAACCAACACACCTTCTCGTGAAATTTTATAAAGAGAACCATGGAGAAGGGGAGTTTTTAGGCGATTTAGATGAAGCTAAAGTTAGAGAGATGATTTTAGAGATAAAGCCTGATATTCATATTGAACAGGCTTTTGGAACATTGGCTTATTTTGGTATGTTACCGATATTGGTAACTAAAAAAAATAGATGACTCTAGGTTAATAGAAAATACCCTGCAATAGTAAATACAATGGCTATTGCGACTCTTTTTGCAATTATACCTATATTACTTCCCACTTGACATGATGTACATTGTCCAAACTCTTTTGCTTCGATTTGTGCCATCAAGAAATACCCTGCCATTAGAGCAATAACTAAAAGAAGTCCAATTTTATCATAAAGAAAAATACTCTCTACAGTACTTTTTTCAAAAGAGAATAGAGGAGTTAATAAAGAGAGACCCATAAAGAAAATTATTTTATCGTTAAAGCTTAATATATAATCTTTTTTAGTGACCGTAGGGCAGACCTCTAAAGATGCATCTGGAATAAGACCATTGGTAGCTAGTGCATGTCTTATCTCTTCTCTACGATTCTCACTTACCTTTAAAAGTATATCTCCTCCATACAGATAGTCAATTTTTCTTTGTAGTGCAACAGCTGTCTCTTTGTCTGTTATATGTGCATGTTTTGACTCTCCATGACGATTCTCATAGACAATCTTTAAGTTTGCATATCTTGGAATGCTTACCTCTACATCTGGATAGTAGGGTGTACTTTCTGTTGAATCAAATGGCTCGATACTACTTATAACTCTAGGGTTGAGATACTCTTGATAGTTGTTGTCTTCTTTAATCAAAATAATTTGATAAAGATGATTGATTTGAATAGCACTTAGGGCAAAAAGATTATGTTCTTGCATGGTATCTTTCATATCTTGAATAATATCTATAATCTCTTGATTAAATGTTCTAACTTCAGAAATTAACATAGAGTTAGCATGTTTTTGGGGGTATACAATGAGTGGTTTTACCATTAAAAATCCTTTTTAAAAACGGATATAACTATATGAGGTTTTAAAAAAAATTTTATAGGGAGATGAACAAGGCATAGCCTTGTTCAAAAGGAAAGAGGTTAGTGACTTTTACTAACAACTACCAACATTTTAATGTTGATTACAGCAAATCTAAATGCTTGGAAAATAAGGCATGTTCTCATTTTTCTTGCAAATCCTCCAGGGATCATCGTTAGTGTAAATTGATCGTACTTTTCAAAATTTTTTTCTTCTTGTTTCATAGAATTCTCCTTATTTTTTATTTTATCTTGTTTCTATTCAGGGATTAATGTCCAACCTGGCTTAAGTTTTGCTTTGTAGATAAACATGTGATGTAATATATGTTTAATCCAGTGACCAGCAAGACCAATCTCTCCGAATGTATAGTCTGTATCTCTACCTGTACCTGGATATGTTTCAAAGTCAGGAACAACAGGGTAAACAGTCATCGCAGCAGCAGTACCAGAAGTAAGACCTTTACCAGCAGAAGCAACACATGCAGCACCCATTTCAGCCATAGAAGCTTCGTGTAGTTTTGTATCAGCACCATTGTTAATCATGTCACAAACAGAGTGAGCAACTGCTTTACCAATAATACCAGCAGGCATACCTGTTCTAGGTGGTGTAGGGTTAATTGGTGTTCCATTAACTGATTTCATTGGTTTAGAAATTAGGTGTGGAGGAGCAAATGCAATACCACATGCAAACATATTTGAGTAGTCTGGGTTTTGGTATGTTCTTGGCCAGTCACTTGCTTTCCAATCAGCATAAGGTTTTGCTGTATAGTCTGCATCAACTTTCATAAATGCATTAGGAGCAAAGATTTTATCAGTCATATCTGAACCATCTTTTGCAAACGCTTTGATTCCTACACCTGCAAATGGTGGAATAAGCATAGCAAAGTCAAACTCTTCAACACCAGTTGTTCCATCTAGAAGTTCATAGTGAGCTTTTCCAGCTTCTACTTTAGAAACGTGAGCTCCAATTAACCAAGGAACATCTCTCTCTGCAAATAGAGACTCAGCAAACAGTTTTGAACTTACAACGTATCCACCAACTTTCATGTGAAGACCACCCATACCGAAGTCACCCATAAATGATTCGTTTGAAATCCACTTAATATCTAGCATATCTCTTACACCAGCTTTATTCGCTTCGTGTTCAATGTTGAAGATATACTCAAATGCAGCACCTTGACATGTACACATACCATGACCTGTACCTACAAGAATTTTTTGTCTTGTTCCAGCTTTTGCTTTATCAAATATTTTTTGAAGCTCTTCATTTGCATGAACGGCATGGTCTGCTGTACATACAGATACTGTATGAGTACCAAGATTTGAACCTTCTCCAAGACCTGGAGTTGCACCAAAGTTTAGTTTTGGACCTGTTGCATTGATAAGATAGTCGTAAGCAACTTCTTCTGTTTGACCAGCTGTATCTGTAGCTGTTGACTCAATAGTAATGTATGGAGTGTCACTATCAGAATTTCCATCTGGATGAATTGAAACAGCTTTTGCTTGTTTAAAGACAATACCTGCTTTTTTGTATACTGGTGCTAAAGGGAATACAACATCACTTTTACTCATTTGACCAACACCAACCCAGATATTTGATGGTATCCAATTCCATTGTGAATTAGGTGTTACAACCACTACTTCGTGTTCTTTACCTAGCCATTTTCTTGCAAATGTTGCTGCTGTATGTCCAGATACACCACCACCCATTATTACTAATCGTGCCATAGCTTTCCTTTGTTAAATTGATTTGTTTTGTATTCTATTATAGGTTTAATAGATTTAAATAGATATTAAATGATGTTCTTTTCTTATAAAAATGTAAAAAATCTACACATAACCTATTATCAATATAAGTTATTATTATGATTTATATAATAATAACTACTTATCATAACAGTAAAAAATATTTTATGTTTATTGCTATTGTTATTTTTCTTTTAGACTACGTCAAAGCAAATTTAAAATACAATAATGTCTCTAAAAACAGGAGAGAAAATGTTAAATATACTAATGACTCCCATCCGTGCTATCCGTATGCGATATGTACCATTATTGTTAATCTATTTTGCTTATGGTGCAAGTGGATTTATTGGAATTGCAGAGAGCTTTTGGGTTAAAGAACAGCTGAACTTATCGGCAGAAGATTTGGTGGCATTGAGTGTTTGGCTTATGGTTCCTTGGACAATAAAAATGATATTTGGACAGTTGGTAGATTCGGTTAAAATCTTGGGTTCTAATCGTAAAATATACGTCTATATTGGTGCTACGTTAATGGCATTAGCAACCTTTTTATTAATTGGTTTAGCAGAGGAAGCCTCGTGGATTATAGGTTATCCCAAAGAGAGTGTTTATGTTTTTGCTTCTGTTTTATCAACGGTAGGTTTTGTTATGCAAGATGTGGTAGCCGATACCATGAGTACCGAAGTAATTGATAAAAATCAGACCCAAGAAGAGATTAATCAAGAGTTGGCAATGATTCAAGTTTTAGCACGACTCTCTTTGGGTTTAGCTGTCTTTTTTATGGGCTGGCTTGGTGGAAAATTGGCTTCGGTATACTCTTATGAGACCATGTTTACAATGTCTCTATTTATCCCTATTATCTCTGTTTTAGGGGTTAGCTTTGTTAAATTAAATAGTGTTGAAACCACCCCTTTAAACAAGAAAGTATTTTTTGGTGGTCTAGTTTTTGCTGTTTTTATTGTGCTTGTTGGCTATAATGATATTCCCTATTCGCAAGAGATAGTTTTTATTATTTCTCTAGCAGTAGTTCTCTATTTTCTTAGCACAATTATTGATGATTTAGATAAAGAGACCATACATCATATCAAGATGGCAATGATTATTATCTTTGTCTATCGAGCCATGCCTTCTGTTGGACCTGGGGTTCAGTGGTGGCAGATTGATGTACTTGGATTTGATAAAGCTTTTTTTGCAGACCTCTCTTTAATTGGTGGTGGTTTGGCATTACTTGGTATGTGGATAAGTGCGAAATATATTGTAGACCAATCCATTGCAAAAGTGCTTATTTGGTTAACTGTTCTCTTTACAATTTTATCTCTTCCTACGCTTGGACTCTATTATGATATTCATAAAATGTTGGGTATAGATGCTCGAACTATAGCAATGGTAGATACGGCCTTAGCGTCGCCTTTTGATTACATTGCAGGGGTCTTAATGCTTACTTTAGTTGCCATCTACGCACCCGAAGGAAAAAAAGGAACATGGTTTGCATTAATGGCATCACTTATGAACATTGCCATGAGTGCAGGGAGACTTTTTACAAAATATCTAAACCAAGCCTTTGAGATTACCCGAGAGATAAAAGATGGAGATACCATTGTAACCCAAGCCAACTACTCTGAACTTGGAACACTTTTATGGGTGGTTATTATTGTTGGATTTATTGTACCAATTCTTACTATTTGGAGATTTGACCCCAAGGTTAAGATGAGTAAAGAGTAAGAATAAAGTATTTCATTTTTAAGTATAATTATCCCAACTGTGACAAAATATAATCTCCAACTCGAAATGAATTCGCGTAAATTGTCCAAGTATAAGTCACTGAACCACCTGTGGGCATGAAGCTACCATCACTTACAAAAAGATTTGAGACTTCATGGGCTTGGCAGTGTTTGTTTAATACTGATGTTTTTGGGTCATCTCCAAAACGACATCCTCCTGCTTGTAAATTTGAAGGAGGGTACGATGAGATGGATGAACGTATACTTTTTGCTCCCATCTCTTTCATTACTGCTTCTGCTTTTTTTGCTAATAACCGTCCTACTTTTAGGTCATGAGGGTGGCTACCTATACGAATGTTGGCTACAGGTACACCATAGATGTCTTTATATTTTTCATCGACACTTACAAAACAGTTGTCGGTGGGTAACCAGTCGTTGAAAATTTCAAAATTTAGCTGTTTTGTGGTGGTAAACTTTTTAAAAATCTTGTTTTGTAGCTCTTCGCCCCAAATGAGTTTGCCTCCATCCCACTTTTGTTTACTTGCTTTTGAGATGGGGTTTGCGTGTTCAAATAGAAAGTCTACAAGCCCACCTTTCATCTCATCAATCTCATACCAATCACACAAACTTCTGTTTACAAAAAGACCTTCGACCATTAAATCTTTTAGTGGTATAGAGTTGGCATCAAATTGACCAGAACCCACGCCTCCTGCTGAAAAGAGTAAATTTTTTCCTACTTGGTTACTGTTGTTGGCAAGACCGTTGGGGAAGTTTTTAGATTTGGAGTTTAAAAGTAACCTTGAACTCTCTACGGCTTGACCTGCTACCACAAAAATGGTAGCTTCTATCTGATGCTCTTTTTTGGTTTGTGTATCAATGTAAATGGCTTGGGTTACTTTTGTATCTTTTTCATTGAGCTTTTTAACAAAAGCGTGGGGTATAATGGTTAAGTTTCCTGTTTTAAGAGCAGGTTGAAGTAATGATGCCCTTGCACTCCCTTTTGCTCCACTTGCACAAGGGTATGAACCACAATAGTTGGAGTAGTAACAGTTGTTTCGCTTATCTTTTGTTTGTGATAAGATGGCTCTTGGGGTTTTATAAGAGCTAAATTTCAGTTTGCTACAAGCTTTATCAATAATTTTAGAGATAGGATGTTCATCTAAAGGAGGATAGGGAAAATCTTTGGTGCTTCTTGGTTCATGGTGTTTATAAGGGGTTACTTCTCCACTTACACCCACAATGCGTTCGACTTTTTCATAATAAGGCTCTAGTTCTTGATAGTCAATGCACCAATCGACCACATTTGCACCCTCTATTGCTCCAAAGGTTGACTTTAACTTAAAATCTACAGGTTTTAAACGATGAAAATAACCACTCATAAAGTTAGATGAACCACCAACGATATTACCATTAAAAAAAGAGCTTTCTGTTTGGGTTGTGGTGGTTTTAACCCACTCTCCACCTTCTAAATCTTCGATGGTATGATAACACTCTTCTAGGTTGGGTGTCACAATGTCTCGTTTACAATAAGCAATCTCATCTTTAGAGAAATCTTTCTCTTTTAAAAAGCCTCCACGCTCTAAAATAACCACTTTTTTACCTGCATTAACGAGAGTGTGTGCCACGCCTGATGCTCCTACGCCTGAACCGATTATACATACATCATATTTCATTTTATACTGCCTTTGCAAAGGTTACTTTTGGTTGGGGTTGCCCTGTGTTGTGACTAAGCCATTTCCAACCCAACTCATTTTTATTTCCACCATAAATAGGGTCACTTAAGAGAGCTTCTAAGGTATAGAATAGTAAAAGTGATGTCCAACTTTCTGCTTTTGATGAACTGTTTACAAAGTCTCTTAATGCTTCATCTCGCTCTTTTGGATTCATTGTTAAAAAATCATTTTGGGTATTAATAAGCAAGTCTGCTCCATAAAGTAAAAATTTTAAATCACTTTTAACAAAAGATGAGTGAGTCGAGACATTTAAAAGGTAATTGGTTGCTCCAAACTCTAAAGCCGAGGGTGCTTTTAATCCTTTTGGGAAAAAAGTCTCTTGTACGGCTTGTATCACTTTGAATGGAGCAATATCTATATCTGTTTTAGAGTTTTGTGGTAAGAGGGCTAAAGCTGTTCCTGCACCAATAGCTCCTAAAATAAAGATACGTCTGGTCATGAGAATCCTTGTTAGAATATTTGAGAGGATTATAGCATTATCAATGAGGGTTTGAGTGTATGAAAGGATATAAATTAAGAAGAGAGAGCTAAAAAATAGCTCTCTTAATCTTCTACTTGTTTGATAGTAATTTGAACACTATTTAAATTCTCATGTTTTTTAGTAAATAAAAATTGTAGTAATTCTATTAGCATTGCTAATCCTTTTATTAAATTAAAATTAAAAAAATATTTTACTTTAAAATTTTAACAAAGTCAATAGTGTTTGCTCTTTTCTCTTATTTTATCTCTTCAATCTCTTCATCTCTCTCTAACAAATGACAAAATTTTAAGCCATGTAGAAAAATAGCCCATGAGATGTAAATCCATAAAAAGAAAAAGAGTAAAATGCTAAATCCACCATAAATACTGAGATAGGTTTTGTTGTGCAGTACATAAAAAATAAATCCACTTTTTGCAATGTACCATGCTAAAGAGGCAATAAATGAACTAATTCCTGCGGCTTTGTTACTGACGTTTGTGTTGGCAGAAATTTTATACGTTAGAAAAAAGATGGACCAAATAATAAAAAAAGGTAAAATTTTTAGGGTATGGATACTTGCTGTTAAACTGTGTTTATCAAGAAGCTCTTGAATCTGGCTAGAGAGATAGAAAGAGAGAACCAACATAATCGGTGTTAATGTAACCAATGTCCAGTAAACAGTTACAGAAGACCAAAAACTTCGCCGTTTGGT
>CAYPCV010000035.1:0-3402 GCA_964409295.1 uncultured Sulfurovum sp. | reverse complement strand
AAAAAAGCTAAAGGTTCAATAGATAATCCAAATATGAGAGCAAGTGCAAAATCAGGACTTAATCGTTCAATATTGCAACAATCATGGGGTAAGTTCTTTGAATTTCTTGAATATAAATTGAAAAGAAATGGTGGGCAACTTGTCAAGGTTGACCCTAAATATACTTCTCAAAAATGTTCTTGCTGTGGGCATATTTCAAAAGAGAATAGACAAACACAAGCTAAATTTATCTGCACCAAATGTCATACAGCACTCAATGCAGATTATAATGCCAGTGTAAATATTCTAAATGCGGTAGGAACTACTGTTAAAGCCTCTTAATATCCAAACATTAGTTTGGAGTTTCTAGGAAGCTCCGTCATTTATGACGGGGTAGTTCACTTATATGTTTTTGTGTTACTCTTGGTTAATCAAAAAAGTTATTCTTATTTAGAATATCAATTCCTTCTTGAATACTTTCAACAGAAATTTTAAATTTAGCCGATATTTCTTTGTCTAAAGAGATTTCAACAATCTTTTCTACTCCATTTTGACCTAAAATAATAGGTACTCCAACACTAACATCCGAGTAACCATACTCTCCATTAAGTAGTACCGAAGAGGAGACCATAACGTGTGAATCATTTAAGATGGCTTCAACCATAAAAGCAATGGCTCGACCTGGACCATAATAACCTGATGTTCCCAAATGTTTTACAATTTCAGCCCCACCATTTTTGGTACGATTTATTATCTCTTCCATATCTTTTTTTGATAAAACAGCTGTTGCTGGTACAGCACCTATTTTAACTTGTTGTGGCAAAGGAATCATATTTTGTCCATGGTCTCCAATAACCAATGAACCTGTTTGACCTGCTCCATAACCCAATTTTTTATAGATTTGGTACGCCATTCTTGAACCGTCTAATGCTCCTGCCATTCCAATAATCCGATTTGATTTCCAACCTGTAATTTTATGAATTGCATATGTCATAATATCAAGGGGATTTGAGACAGAAATAATAATAGCATTTGGAGAATATTTCATAATGTCTTGGGTAACTGATTTAATAATTTTAGCATTAATCATTAGTAAATCTTCTCGGGTCATGTCGCCTTTTCTTGGAACACCTGCTGTTACAACAACAATATCACAATCTTTAACGTCTGCAGGAGTTTTTGCTGCTGTTATAATTGTCCCTGCACAAGGAGTATAATAATTGGATTGCCCAATATCTATTGCTTTTCCCTCTGCAACACCTTCTGCTATATCAAAAAGAACAATCTCTTTACATGTTCCCATCATGCTTAAACTGTACGCTGCAGTAGCTCCTACTGCACCTGCACCAATAATTCCTACTTTTCTTCCCATTATCAATTTTCCTATAAAGTAATTTTAAGTTTATTTTAACTATTTAAAACAGTTTAAAACATTAATAAATTTTATCCTTATTTCTCTTAGATAAAACTTTATACCCCTCAATAGAGGGGAGATGTATTTGAAATAAAAGGCTTAGTTATCAAAGAATTTTAATTCGTAGAGTTTGTCAATCATCTCTTGAACAGAGGCAACTGAATCTTTAAAACGTCTCTGTTGAAGAGGTTTAAGTGCCATCATAATAACCTCTTCAGCTCCACCTGCACCAATCATGACAGGAACTCCAGAGACAATATCAGAATAACCATAATCATCTTGAAGCATAATCGCACATGAGTGAATTTGGTTGGTATCTTTTAAAATTGCATCTACCATTACAGTTGTAGACTTTGCAGGTGCATAGTATGCTGAACCATCGCCAAGAAGGTTTACAATTTGAGCTCCACCATTTCTTGTTTTTTTAACAATATCTCCAATCTCTTCAGAATCTAATAAATCTTCGATTGGAACACCAGCAACAGTTGTAAACTTAGGTAAAGGAACCATTGTATCTCCATGACCACCCATAACGGTTGCTCTAATTTGACCTGCACCGTACTCTAGCTTTTCATAGATAAAGTGAGCCATTCTAGCCGCATCAAGAATTCCTGCCATTCCAAGTACTCTCTCTCTTGGGAATCCTGTCTCTTTTAGAACAACATACGTCATAACATCAAGAGGGTTAGAAACTACAACTACAACAGCATTTGGTGCATGTTCTTTAATCTCACGAGCATAGTTTTTAACAATTTCAGCATTCATCGTCAATAAATCATCACGACTCATCCCTGGAGTTCTTGGAGCTCCTGCTGTGATAACAACAACATCTGAATCAGCCATATCTTCAGGAGTTTTAGCTGCTTTTACAATTGTATGTTGTCTTGCTGCATTGGCTGCCTGTGACATATCTAGTGCTTTACCTTTTGCTACATCATAATTTCTACCACGCAATACAACATGATGACATGTTCCGTTCATCGCCATAATAAATGCTACTGTTGAGCCAAAATTTCCTGTACCAATTACCGTTACTTTTTTACCTTTTGCCATTCTAATCCTTGTATATAAAATTACTTGTTTACTTTATTTTCAAAAAAGAGTTTGCTAATATATACAGCGTATATCTGTGGATGGAATATATATTAGCAAACACAGTATTTGAAAAATAAAAACACTTTAAACAAGCTTAATTAATTATATCAAGAGTATGTAACAAAAGTGGAGTAAAGTCTATAGAATAGCCTATAGTTCAAAGGGTTTGAGAAGAGATGAAACACCAATTCTCTAAAATGAAATAAGATAATAGGTTTCATATTTTTATTTATGATACTTTTTGTAACGGTATGGAATTAAATTTCAACATAAAAGCGAAAAACCACCTCATTCATGGGGTGTATGAAAGCGTAAAAACCCGAGTTCGATAAATAACAAGAGAATCACTAGAAATCGGGTGTTTGAAGGGATAGCCAAAAGAGGGAAATCAACAATGGGTTGGTTTTATGGTTTTAAACTTCATATTGCTATCAACGAGAAAGGAGAGTTATGTGGAGCGAATATGAGTAAAGGAAATATTAATGATAGAGATAAAGAAGTATTGGATGAAGTCCTTAAAAATGTCTCAGGTAAACTTTTTGAACATCTCTTTGAACAGGGAACAACTTTAATTACTAATGTACGAAAAAATATGAAATGTCTAGTTGATGCTGAAGGATGCCAAAATCTTAAATCCTCTCCCACTCAAACTTACAAATATTCTTATCCTTTTTAGAGAACTCAATCCCAATAATAGTTATCTCTTCTGCCTTATTAAGATATTTTTCATGATATTTCTTCTCTTTTATCTGCTCCAATGCTTTACCCTTTCTGTTCTCATTCTCTACCACTTTAAACTCTATAATATAAACTTGGCTCATATCAGGGGTAGCAATGGTTAGGTCTATTCTTCCTAAATTGGTGGTATCTTCGGCTTTAAATTCAATTCCTAAACCCGATAAATAACTGTAGAT
>CAYPCV010000034.1:0-10585 GCA_964409295.1 uncultured Sulfurovum sp. | reverse complement strand
TCATATTATCTTTTAGTATAAGTGGTTTTTTTGCTATAATTCACTTATGAAACATAAAATAGAATTAGAAGCTTCATGGTTGGCTCTCCTTGAAGATGAATTTGATAAAGCATATATGCAAGAGCTAAAAAAATTTCTTTTACACGAGAGAGAGTTGGGTAAAAATATTTTACCCAAAGCCTCTCTTTGGTTTAATGCCTTGAACTCTACACCCCTAGATAAGGTAAAAGTAGTGATTTTGGGGCAAGACCCTTATCCTACGGTTGGTCATGCTCATGGGCTTTGTTTTTCGGCTCTGCCAGATGTGAAACCATTGCCAAAATCATTGATAAATATTTATAAAGAGTTGCAAGAGGACTTGGGTATTGATAATTTTCATACGCCGTATTTGCAACCGTGGGCAGAGCAGGGTGTTTTACTCTTAAATGCAGTATTGACAGTAGAAGCAGGAAAGTCCAATGCTCATGCAGGAAAAGGTTGGGAGCAGTTTACGGATAAAATTATTGAAATAATTAATCAAGAGTCTCAAAATGTAGTCTTTATTTTATGGGGTGCATATGCTCAAAAAAAAGGTGTTTCGATTGATACGAATAGGCATATGATTATTAAATCGGCACACCCTTCTCCCTTGTCTGCGTATCGTGGATTTTGGGGGTCAAAGCCTTTTTCTCGTACTAATAACTACTTGAAAAGTATCGGAAAAAATGAGATAGATTGGAGATTGTAGTGCAAAGGATATGGTTATTAATATTGACACTCTTTCTATTAACGGCTTGTGGGTATAAACCCTCTTCACGGTACAGTAAAAAGATAATTAGTCAAAAGGTTTATACCGAGGTAGAAGTCTCTCTCTCTGACCCTGAGAATGCCGTTTTGGTCAAAGATGCTTTGAACAGAGCATTGTATACCCGTTTAAAGAGTCAAGCCACTAGAAAAGAGGATGCAGGTAGTAGTATCAAGGTTTCGTATAAGTCCATTCGTTTTGTACCTTTGCAGTATAATCATAATGGCTATGTGGTCTATTATCAAGCCAATATTAAGTTGAGATTTATTTTTGAAAAGGGTAAAGAGAAAGAGGAACGTCTATTGGTTGGACGCTATGAGTTTCCTATTCGACCATCAGCTATTATCTCTAATGATTTACGTTTTCAAGCTATTGAACAAGGTTCTATAAAAGCACTAGATGAGTTTATTTCATATATTTCAGCAAAAGGATTATTAAATTATGGAGAATAGTCCAAGTTTTGAAAATTTTATAGAGAAGAAGCCTCTATATTATAAAGAGATTGACCATAAACGGGTACATAAGGCGTATGCACGTTTAAAACCGTATATATTAAGACCTTTAGTTATTCATATTGTAGGAACAAATGGCAAGGGGAGTACTGGGCGAATTATGGCAACACTTCTAAATGATGATGTTTATCGAAGTGTAGGACACTTTTCATCGCCTCATATTTTAACGTTTAATGAACGTATTTGGATTGATGGAAATGATATTTCAGATACTGCTTTAGAGGATGCACATCGTCAGCTTTATGCTATTTTAGGCAAAGAGATGAGTGATAATTTGAGTTATTTTGAATACACCACTCTCTTGGCACTTGTGGCAACAAAAGAGGTTGATGTTTTAATCCTAGAAGCAGGTTTAGGTGGAGAGTTTGATGCAACAAATGTTATTAAAAAAGAGCTTTCTGTTATTACTCCTATTGGTTTAGACCATCAAGATTTTTTAGGAGAAAGCATTCGTGAAATTGCTAAAACAAAATTAAACTCTATTGAGAAACAGGTTCTGCTTGGTTTGCAAAGATACAGCGAGGTTTATGAGATAGCTAAAATGGTAGCAAGTAAAAAAAAGACAAAAGTTTATACGGTAGATAGAGTAGAGAATCGTGAAGTTTTAGCAATGACACAAGAGTTAAACTGGGCTTATTATCTTTATGAAAATACACAACTTGCTCTAAAAGCATTGGATATTCTAAAGTTACCGTATGGTTTAGAGAGTTTAAAAAATGTTACTCTGTTTGGTCGTTTTTATGAAATTGCTCCAAATATTACGATTGATGTAGGTCATAATTTATTGGCAACCGAAGCTTTGGTTCAAGCATTAGAAAAAAAACATGGTAAAGAAAAAATTATTTTGGTCTATAATACCTTGGATGATAAAGATTATGAGGCTATTTTAAAGCTTTTTAAACCTCTCATAAAGTGGGTTGAAATTATTGAGATTGATACCCCTAGAGCTGTAGACTCTAAGAGTCTACGCGATGTTTTAGAGAACTTAAATATTAAATATAAAAATTTTATAGTGACTGATAAAAGTAATAATTATTTTATATTTGGTTCATTTTATGCTGTAGAGGCATTTTTAAAGAAGATAAAATATAATATTAAAAATCAATAATAATACGATATAATAATAAATAAAAGAATTTCAAAGGATAAAAAATGGCATTTTTTGGTAGAAAGAAAAAACCTGCTGTAAAAAACGTAAGTTCAGCAAGTATTATCACTCCTGGTACATCAATTAAGGGAGAGATTAGGTGTGAGGGTAATATCCTTTTAAATGGGGAATTTGAGGGTGCTATTATTTCCCAATCAGAAGTAGTAGTTGGTAAAAGTGGTCGTGTTTCTGGCGAAATACAAGCAGCGAAGTTATTGGTTTCTGGGGAGTTCCGTGGTAATTTCACTGGCGAGGTAATTGATATTATGCCATATGGAAAAGTGTATGGGGACGTAAAAGTAAATAACATTGTTATTGAACCAAATGCTGTATTTGAGGGGGAAACAAAGATTGTTTCTGGTCGAGTTGAACGTCAAGATATTTCGGATGTACATATTGTTCAACCTAAGAAATTAGGCTATTAAAAAGTAAATAAAAAAGAGTTAAATGAACCAATCTGATGTCTATGAGTATCTTCAAAATAAAGATACTCAGTTTAAGAATAGAGAGCTTTTTATTTGTAAAAATGATAAAGAAGCTCAAAAAACTGCTGATACTGCTATCCTTTTAAACTACCAACCTTTTATCTTACCCGATTTACGACTTAGTGAAGGCGATGATTTACGCTCTTTTCAAGTTGAAATTTATGAATTGATAGAAGCGTTGCATGGTTATTATTCAACAGAGAAAAAACGACTGCTTATTGCTCCTGTTCGTACTCTTCTTTTGCCTCTGCCAAAAGAGGATTTTTTCCCTACTATAGAAATAGAGTTTGCTTCAACCCTTAATTTAAAAGAGTTAAAAGATAAACTCTACTATTGGTCATATAACTTTGTAGATATTGTAACCCAAAAAGGAGAAGTCTCTTTTCGTGGGGATATTATCGACATTTTCCCTTTAGGAAGCGATGAAGCATATCGCGTTTCGTTGTTTGATGAAGAGGTAGAGTCCATTCGTGAGTTCTCTTTAGATACTCAAAAAAGTTCCAAAGAAGAGCTTGAAACCATCAAGATTATTCCTGCCCTTTTGGGTTTGAATTCTGAACAATATGAGGCATGGAAGAGCAGAGTTACAAATAGCTCTGTAGATGTTTTTGTAAAAGACATTGACTCTTTGGGTTTATGGTATTTGAATGAGTTTGGAGAAAACTATTTAAAAATATTTGATGCACGGTTTTTATCGAATATGAGTGAAGAGCTTGAAGAGATTTACTCTTTAGATACGCCACTCATTGATAGAGCAGATTTTAATGTGCCTAAAATTTCTAAAGCTAAAAAGTTTAGAGAACTTGAAGTAATTAACCCCAATGCCATTATAAAATCAAACGCTCAAAAAAAGATAACCCTAATTGCTAAAAATGAGTCAATTATTCGTGGTTCTGAACTGTACTCTTTTGAAAATATGGAGTTTGTATATAAAGATATTATTGTTAATTTAATCTCTGATGAGCAAGTGATTATCTCTTTAAATAAACCTGTTAAACGTAAAAAAGTTAAAAAAGCTTCGATGATTTTAGATGAGCTAAAATTGGGCGATTATGTAGTACATGAAAATCATGGCGTGGGGCTTTTTAAAGGGGTAGAAAAATGGGTAGTTCTTGGGGCTACGCGTGAGTTTGTGGTTATTTTATATCAAAACGAAGACACCCTTCTTATTCCTGTAGAAAACCTTAATGTTATTGACCGTTATGTGGCTGATTCGGGTGGGCTTCCTGTTTTGGACAAAATGGGAAAAGCAAGTTTTAAAAAGCTCAAAGGCAAAGTCAAAGAGAAACTCTTTGCCATCGCTTCAGAGATTATAAATCTTTCTGCGCAACGCCACTTAAAAAAAGGAATTGTGCTTAAACGAGACTTGATAGAGCATCAAATTTTTATGAGCCAAGCAGGTTTTATTCATACAGAAGACCAAGAGGAGTCGATTAACTCTATGTTAGACGAGATGGCAAGTGGTCGAATGATGGACAGACTGCTTTCTGCCGATGTTGGGTTTGGTAAAACAGAAGTGGCAATGAATGGAATGTTTATCGCCTTTCAAAATGGTTATCAATCAATGATGGTTGCACCTACCACTCTTTTGAGTTCTCAACACTTTAAAAGTATGAAAGAGCGTTTTGAGAAGTATGATATAAAAATAGGAAAGTTAGACCGATTTACCACAGGAAAAGAGAAAAAAGTACTCTTAGAAGCACTAGAAGATGGAAGTGTAGATATGGTGGTTGGAACACATGCTTTACTCAAGGCAAAGTTTAAAAAATTGGCATTTATTATTATTGATGAAGAGCATAAGTTTGGAGTCAAGCAGAAAGAAGCTCTAAAAGAGATAGCCATTAATGTGCATCTGCTTTCGATGTCGGCTACTCCAATTCCTCGTTCTTTAAATATGGCACTTTCAAGTGTTAAAACTTTTTCAGAAATTTTAACTCCACCTGTAGAGCGTCAAGGGGTACGAACCTTTGTGAAAAGCTACGATGAAAAAATCATCAAAGAGGCAATAACTAGAGAGATGAGAAGAGCAGGGCAGATATTTTATGTGTTTAACTCTATTGCACAAATAGAAGAGAAGAGAAAAGTACTTTTGGAGCTGTTGCCAAAACTACGAATATCGGTGCTTCACTCTAAAATATCAGCTGTTCAGACTGAAAAAGATATGGCTCTGTTTGAAGCAGGGGAATATGATGTGATGCTCTCCACCTCGATTGTTGAGTCAGGAATTCACATGCCTCACGCAAACACAATGATTGTAGATGGAGCAGACAATTTTGGAATTGCAGACCTTCATCAATTACGAGGAAGAGTAGGGCGTGGAGGAAAAGAGGGGTACTGTTACTTCATGGTCGAAGATAAAGAACGCCTAACTGAAAATGCAAAACGACGGCTTTTGGCTCTTGAATCACATTCAGCTTTAGGAAGTGGTGCTGTTTTAGCCTTTCATGATTTAGAGATTCGTGGAGGAGGAAACATCATAGGAGAAGCCCAATCTGGACACATAAAACAGATAGGATATTCCCTCTATTTACGAATGTTAGAAGATGCAATAAAAGAGCTAAGTGGAACAGCCGAAGAGACAGAACATCATGTCGATATTAAACTAACCATCGATGCATATTTAAATGAAGAATTGATAGAAGAAGACCGTTTAAGACTGGAACTCTACCGAAGATTATCACAATGTGAAAGTACAGGAGAGGTCTACGAAATAGAAAAAGAGATAGCCGACCGTTTCGGAAAACTGGACACCATTTCACGACAATTTATGGATGTAATGGTCATGAAAGTCTTAGCAAAAGAGCAAAAAATAAGCAAAGTAGCCAACGCTGGAGAAAAAGTATTTATAGAGTTTATTGACGAGCGAGAACGTATAATGCTAAAGGCGTATAGTAAAGATGATGATGATTTGATTGCTTGTGCTATGGGTTGGTTAAAAGGCAAGTAATTTCAGAAATTGTAAAGAGTTTTCTGCTATAAATTTAAAAAACATATAAAGGATAAAAATGAAAATTTTTTTATTAATCGTTACTATTTTAAGCCTAAATCTCTTTGCAGATTTTAAAACACTAGATGTTGCTGAATTTGAAAAGCTAAAAAAAGAGGGGACTCCTGTGATTGATATTCGTACTCCTGATGAGTGGAAAACAACAGGTATTATTGAAGGGTCTCATAAAATTACTTTTTTTAATATGCAAGGACAGCCACTTTTAGCCGATTGGTTTTTTGAAGTGGGACATCTTCTAAAAGATAAAAAAACACCTTTTATTATCTACTGTGCTCATGCAAGCCGAACACAATCATTGGGTCAAGGTCTAACACAGATGGGTTTTGAAAATGTCTATGAGTTAAAAGGTGGAATTGAAAATGGATGGATTAAGAAGGGTAAAAAAACTGTAGGAAAAAAATGAAAATAGCTTTTTGTTCTATTTTACGATAAACTATCACGTTGTTAAAATATTTTTTTAAGGTTTAAAATTCGTGAAAGTAGCATTTATAGGCGATATTGTTGGACGACCAGGGCGAGAGATGTTGCAAGAACATCTGCATAAGATACGAACAGAATATAATTTAGATTTAGTTATAGCCAATTATGAAAATGCTTCTCATGGTTTTGGATTAACGAAAAAAAATTGTGAAGAGCTTTTAAGCTATGGTATTGATGTTATGACAGGAGGTAATCACTCTTGGGATAAAAAAGAGGTGTTTGAACTGTATAAAACAGAACCACTTATTCGCCCTATTAATTACCCCGATTCCAGCCCTGGAAAAGGTGTGATTGAAATTGAAATTTTAGGAACATCAGTGGCTGTTATTAATGTCATGGGAAACTACACCATGCCTATGTGTGATAATCCATTTATCAAAGTAGATAAGGCTGTGGATGAACTAAAAGCTAAAGGTATTGAGCATATTATTATTGATATTCATGCAGAAGCAACCAGCGAAAAGTTAGCTATGATGCATATTGTAAAAGAGAGAGTCTCTGCACTTTTTGGAACACATACACATGTGGGAACAGATGATTTATCTATTATTGATGGTTGTTGTTATGTTTCAGATGTGGGGTTAACAGGTTGTCGTGATGGAGTTATTGGGATGGATAAAGAGATTCCTTTGCAACGTTTTATGACAGGTGTTAGTGGACATTATAATATTCCTAAAAAGTGTCAAAATATTTTACAAATGATTATTTTTGAATTGGATGAGCAGGGACGAGCTGTTCATGCTGAAAAATTAAAAATCTATGACAATGGAGAAGAACGAAAATTGGATGCTAGATTAGAGTCTTATTCTACCAATTGATATTTTAGTCCATTTTAGTTATAATTTCACTCATATTACAGGGCTTCAATAGCCTTAAAAAGGATGCAACTTTGCAAGGTAAAGTTTGGAAGTTTGGCGATAACATTGATACAGATTTGATTATTGCTGCAAGATACCTCAATACGAGTGAGCCAAGTGAATTGGCTAAATATGTGATGGAAGATGCAGACCCTGAGTTTGTAGCAAAGATGAGCCACGGAGATATTATTGTGGCTGGCGAAAATTTTGGTTGTGGGTCAAGTCGTGAACATGCACCTATTGCTTTAAAAGCAGCAGGTGTTTCAGCAATTATTGCTCCTACTTTTGCAAGAATTTTTTATAGAAATGCTTTCAATATGGGATTACCAATTTTTGAACTTGCTGAATCAGTAGAGATTTCCGAGGGAGATACTGTAAAAGTGGACATGGAAAAGGGAGAAGTAATTAACATTACACAGGCAAAAACCTATAAATTCTCTCCTATTCCAGCGTTTATGCAAGAGTTGGTTGATGCAGGTGGATTAATTGCATTTGCCAAAAAAGAGATACGTGAAAACGAGTTAGCAGAGAGGGCGTAAAAAATGGGTAGAAATTATAAAATAGGTGTGATTAAGGGCGATGGGATTGGTCCTGAGATTATTGATGAAGCAGTCAAAGTTTTAGATGCACTTTCAGCAAACATGGGTTTTAATGTCTCTTATGAAGAGATGCTTATGGGAGGCGTTGCTATTGATGAGACAGGTGTTCCTCTTCCTGAGGAGACGATTCAAGGTGTAAAGAAATGTGATGCTGTACTTTTTGGTGCGATTGGTGGCCCAAAATGGGACAATGTAGAGCGTCATTTACGACCAGAGTCAGGGCTTCTTGCGATTAGAAAATCAATGGGAACATTTGCGAATCTTCGTCCTGCAATGGTGTATGATGAGCTTGTTAATGCTTCAACATTAAAAGCAGATGTGGTTCGAGGTGTTGATATTATGGTAGTGCGTGAGCTTACAGGTGGAATCTACTTTGGTCAACCAAGAGAGCTACTTGAAGATAGAGCTTATAATACAATGGTCTATACTCGTGATGAAGTAGAACGTATTGCTCATGTTGCTTTTGAGATTGCCATGAAACGTGATAAACGAATCTGTTCGGTAGACAAAGCAAATGTGCTTGAAGTAAGTCAATTTTGGCGTGAAACAGTTATTGAAGTAGCAAAAAGTTACCCAGAAGTTGAGTTGACACATATGTATGTGGATAACGCAGCAATGCAACTTATTAGAAATCCAAAACAGTTTGATGTTATTTTGACAGGAAATATTTTTGGAGATATTCTTTCTGATGCTGCGAGTATGTTAAGTGGTTCTATTGGTCTTCTTCCAAGTGCTAGTACAGGTAAGGGTGTTGGTCTTTATGAACCAATTCATGGTTCAGCTCCTGATATTGCAGGTCAAGGTATTGCCAATCCATTAGCGACCATTTCAAGTGTATCAATGATGCTACGTTATGCATTAAACGAGAGTGAGGCTGCTGATAAGATTGATGATGCAATTAAAAAAGCGTTGTCTAAAGGGTATAGAACAGGAGATTTAGGTGCGTATGATGCACAAGAGATATGTTCATGTTCTGAGATGGGCGATATTATCGCTAAGTACGTCTCAAAGTAATCTTTTTACTTTGGAATCGGAAGGCTTTGCCTCCGTTGTTCGGGTGTAAACACGCCGATTCCAAAATTTATAAAACTTACTCTTCTACAGACTCTTCTTTTACAGGTTTATCAACAGCTTTTGCAATAATTTCTATATAACACTCTTCCCATCCTGCTAAAACAACATTTGAGAGTTCGCTAATAATATGGTCAAAATCACAATCAAGAGCAAATTCAGCACTTTTTCCAAATTTACAATCAAAATCCCAGTACATGGTCTTTTTATTTGGTAAATCTTTTTTCTTTTCACGTTTTATATATTTACGAAGTTCATTTTTTATAGCATCAACGGCTCTCTCTTCTTTGAGTTTGTCTTGTTTAATTTTAAATGTTTTTTTCATTGGGGATACCTCGTATAGATTATTTTTTGCTATTATATCTAAAAACATAAAAAAATATAAAATCTATAGAAGGTTATCAGAATGAAAATAACATTAAGTCTAAGTGGTGGTGGATTGCGTGGGGCAGCTCATGTAGGGGCAATTAAATTTTTAGAAGAGCAGGGTGTTGAGATTACGGCTGTTTCAGGCTCTAGTGCAGGAGCGATTGTTGGGCTTTTTTTGGCATCAGGTCTTCGTAGTGATGAGATGTTAAATTTTTTAAAATCTTTAGAGAAAAAAGAGCTGTTTGCTTGGGCATCTGGGGCAATTGGTATTTTTAAGATGGAACGTTTAGAGAAGAAATTAGAAGAGACACTTAAAATAGACTCTTATCGGGATTTAAAAATTCCTTTTTATACTTGTGTAACTGATATTGATACAGGAGATGCACACTATATGAGTAGTGGAAATCCTATAGCCTATACCATAGCTTCTTCGACAATAACACCACTTTTTTCAGCTAAAAAAATAGGGGAATACTCTTATATTGATGGAGGCTTCTCTGATAACTTACCTGTAAAACCGTTGAAGTCCTATTATGAAAAATCATTGGCTATCAATATTAACCCTTTACGAGGGGAAGATTTATCTACCTTTAAATCATTGGCGATTCGTTCGATTTTGATTATGATTCGTTCCAACTCCATGCCAGCCAAAAAGCTGGCAGATGCATTTTTTGAAGTAAAAGGGGTGGCAAACATGCATCTGTTTGATTTCTCTGAAATAGAGATGGCGTATGAAGCAGGGTACAATGAGCTAAAAGAGAATTGGGATGAATTAAGCAAAAAGCTTATTTAATCTCTTATTGCCTCTCTGTCTAGTTCTCCTGATTTGAGTTTACTTATATACTCGCTTAACATTTTTCTAACATCTCCTGACATCATTATAAGTCCAAAGAGGTTTGGAATTGCCAATGCTAAAAAGAGTGTTGAAGAGAAGTCAACCATTGTTCCTGTGTCTGCAACCGTAGCGATGACGATAAATCCAAGAAAGATGAGTTTGTATAAAATAGATGTTTTTGAACCAAAGAGATATACCCATGCTCTCTCTCCGTAGTATGCCCATGAAATCATGGTTGAAAATGCAAACATAAAGATTGCAAAACCAAGAACGGTTGGAAACCATGAGACAACAGAACCAAATGCAGTAGAGGTTATAACTGACCCTTGTTTTGCTGCTATTGCTATGTCTAATACTTCTGTTCCACCCAAGTAAGAACCTGTTAAAATAATCACTAATGCAGTCATTGTACAGACCACAACTGTGTCAATAAAAGGTT
>CAYPCV010000033.1:0-8263 GCA_964409295.1 uncultured Sulfurovum sp. | reverse complement strand
TAGATAAATAACTACCCACGACAAAACCCGGCTTATCGTCACACCTGCCTTCATCTATCAAAATTCTTACCATCAAGTCACAAAATCAAAATTTATTAAAAGATGATAGCCAAGAGAGTGAAATTCATGGCTATTTTAATCTTCTCATGGTTATAATCAACTCAAAAAAGAGATACCAACCAATGAAAATACTACTTTTACTATTAACTCCCCTATTTCTATTTTCAAAAGTTCACTATGCAAAACTCGAACCCTTAGAGAGCATTACTCTAAAATCGGCTGTTTCGGCACAAGTGACCTTGGCTAAACTCAATTTAGAAGGGACAAAAGTTTCTAACAGTACAATTATAAAACTTGACAACAAACTTGACCATATTAAACTAAAATCTTCTAAATCTTCTATAAACCTCATCAACAGCATGATTAAGACAAATCAGCAGATTCTTACGGCTTTAGCAAGCTCTTTGGAGCGTCAAAAAGCCTATTATAGTCGTATCTCAACCATTCAATCTGCTTCTAAAACACAAAAAGACAACGCTTTTTATGGGTATACCAATGCAAAAACACAATATTTCTCAACCAAAGAAAAAATAGATTCCCTAAAGAAACAGAAACTCGATTTAAACTATGAAATTGCACGATTAAAAGACTCTATTAGCAAAAAAACCATTACAATAAATAATAAATTTTTAGACAAACTCTTGGTTAACCGAGGCGATTTTGTCAATATGGGTACACCTTTGGCAGAACTAAAAGATTTAAGTTCGGCTAAATTAGTTATTTTTTTAGAGTTAGATGAGCTAAAAGATATTAAGAAAAAAACAGTCTATATAGATGACAAAAAGAGTAACTACAGAGTCTCTAAAGTTTGGTCGGTAACTGATAAAAAGTATATCTCTTCTTATAGAACCGAGATTATTATTAAAAATCCAAACGAAAGTTTCTCTAAACTATTAAAGGTAGAATTTAGATAAATAAAAATAGAAGAGGTATCAGTTTGAAAAAAAGATTAATAATTGGAATGCTACTTGTTACAACAGCTCTATATTCACAAACAACTAAAGAGATAGTAGTTAATAATCAGACTCTTATAGTAGAAGAAGATGAGTATGACGAGTATGGAAGTAAAGGCAAAACCATTAGCTTTTATAAAGATAAAAACTCAAAGCCTCTACTCTCTTTTGTTTTAGAAGATACAACAGGTGGATGTAATGACAAAAGTGTAGAGCGTGGAGCTTATGATATAAATGGTTCAACTATTACACTATATAGCTTTTGGAAACGTGTAGGTTCTGTAGATGATGCACCCTATGGAGCAAGAGTGAAACGATATAAACTGACAGATAGTAGTAAAATAGAGCAACTCTCTAGTCAATTATATATAGAAGAGCATACAAAAGATTCTAATCTTAATAGTGGTATGAAATTTCTCTTTATAAATCCTAAAAGCAAAGAGGAGAAGAAGCTATTCAAAAAATATATAAAAAGAGTAGAGAAGCTATTTAAAGGAGAGTTTGTTTTTAAAGAGAGAGCAGATAAAGTAATGAGAGATGTACTCAAAGCATTAAGAAAAAGAGTAAAAGCAAGATGGCAGAGATAATGCAAAATAAAAATAGAATAGAGACAAGCTGTGGGCTTGATTGCCCTGATGCTTGTGGAATTATAGTAGAGGATAATAAAATAAAAGCAGACCCAAACCACCCAACATCAACAGGCTCACTCTGCTCTTTGGTCAATAGATATTTGCCAAATGAACCAAGAATTACAACCCCAAGAGTTCATGGAAAAGAGGCAACACTAAAAGAGGCTTTAGAGGCAACAAAAGAGGCATTAGATACCCATTCAAAACTGCTCTGGAGAGGTTCAGGAAACTTTGGAGTTATGCAAGAGATTACAAACCTTCTTTTTGAAAAAATAGAGGGAACAACCACCAAAGGAACACTCTGTGATGGTTCAGGAGATGCAGGAATTTTAGAGGGGCGTGGAGTCAACAGAATCTTACCAATTGAGCAGATTAAAAAAGCTGAAGTGGTCGTTGTTTGGGGTAAAAACCTAACGGTAACGGCATCGCATTTAATGCCTCATATTAAAGATAAAAAAATCATTGTCATTGACCCTGTCGAAACAGCCATTGCAAAAAAAGCCGATATCTATCTGCAAATTTCTCCTCGTTCTGATTTTTTTACGGCTGTAATGTTGGCACGTTTTGCATTGATGGGCAATTTTGAAGATAAAGAGTATATTGAAGAGCATGCACCAGACCATGAGGACTACTATGACTTTACCCAAGAGTTTAGAATTCGTCCTATCTTAGATTATATTGGAACAGACCTTCAAGAGATGGGGGCAGTTTTAGAGATGATAGATGGCAAGAAAACGGTCTTTTTAGTTGGAAACGGTGTCCAAAAATACTCAACAGGTCACTTAACACTCCAAGCTATTGACTCCTTGGCTGTTATTCTAGGAAAAATAGGAAAAGAGGGCTGTGGTGTTGGCTTTTTAGGAAATTCTAAATTAGGATTTAAGAACCCTTTTAAAATAGAAGGAGAAAAAGTACAAAAAGCCAATACTGCATTTGGAAACTTCAATACCGTGCTTATTCAAGGTGGAAACCCTGTAGCTTCTATGCCAAACTCTGGTCGAGTGATTGAAGAGCTTAAAAAAACAAAAACTATTATCTATTTTGGTCTTTATGAAAATGAAACTTCGGCTATGGCAGACATTATTATTCCTGCCAAAAATTTCTTTGAAAAAGAAGACGTTCGCCTAAGCTACGCCCACCATAGCGTTAGCCCCATGAGAAAAATCCAAGAGTGTGACTATGGTATATCTGAATATGATTTTACAAATTCCCTACTCCAAAAATTTGGCTTTGACCCCATAGAAGAGGAACAATATTATTTAGATTTTTGGTTCAATCAATGTACCAAAGTAGACCGATATTACCTCTCTCCTGCGTATCAAGAGATTCCATACCAAGAGGGATTTGGCGAAGATAGCGATGAAGAGTTTATCTTTCCTGATGAATTTGGCGATGATTTTATCAAAACAAAACAGTTTACACGAGCAAGAAAAAAGTCCAAAAAAGAGATAATCATCACTGAATATTGGCTCATTACCCCAAAAGCAAACAAAGCTCTAAATACCCAATTTAAACGAGATAATCGAGTCTTTTTACACCCTAGTCTTGGATTTAAAGATGAAGAGAGAGTAAAAGTCTATTCAAAATGGGGAGAGCATTATTTCTTTGTTAAAAACAGCGAAGCACTACGAAATGACGCTGTTGTTATTCCTGCAAATACTGTAGGTGTAAACTTTTTAACCCCAAGTATTATTTCAGATGAAGGAGATTCTGCGTGTTATCAAGAGGTTAAAGTGAAGATAGAAAGGGAGTAATCCCTTTCATCTATAAAAAAGGTAAAATAGTTACCCCTCTGCACGAACCTTCTCAACAGCCTCAACCATATTTTTCAAACTAGCCTTTGTCTCTTCCCATTTACGGGTTTTTAGTCCACAGTCAGGGTTAATCCACAATTGCTCACTTGGCAGAACCTCTTTTAGTAGTTTAATTTGGGTTACAATCTCATCTACGCTTGGTACTCTTGGAGAGTGAATATCATAAACACCAGGTCCTACCTCTTGTTTGTAACCAACCTCTTTAAAGATTTTTAATAGTTCATTTCCACTTCTTGCCGTCTCAATCGAGATAACATCGGCATCCATTGCTTCAATTGTCTTGATAATATCATTAAACTCTGAGTAACACATATGTGTATGTATCTGTGTCTTCTCCCACGCTGAACTTACTGCAATTTTAAAATCACGAACCGACCACGCTTCATAATGTTTAATCTTTTCGGCTCTTAGTGGATAGCCCTCTTTAAACGCAGCCTCATCTACTTGAATAATTTTAATTCCTGCTTTTTGTAAATCATCAATCTCATCACTTAATGCAACTGCAATCTGTTTCGAGACCTCATCTCTAGGTTTATCATCACGAACAAATGACCAGTTCAGAATGGTTACAGGACCTGTTAACATTCCTTTCATAATTTTTTTGGTTTTGCTTTGAGCATAAGTAATCCAATCTACTGTCATCGGCTTTGGGCGACTAATATCTCCAAAAATAAATGGTGGTTTTACGCAACGGCTTCCATAACTTTGAACCCAACCATTCTCACTAAATCCATACCCTTTAAGTTGCTCTCCAAAATACTCAACCATATCGTTACGCTCAGGCTCTCCATGAACTAATACTTCAAGACCACACTCCTCTTGGAAAGC
Organism: uncultured Sulfurovum sp.; assembly: GCA_964409295.1. GTDB lineage: Bacteria > Campylobacterota > Campylobacteria > Campylobacterales > Sulfurovaceae > UBA1140. Next base: position 3,979 of record CAYPCV010000033.1, on the reverse strand, counting down.
GATACACTCATCAATGTACTCTTTCATCTTAGCCGTATACTCAGCTTCCAAAAGCTCTGATTTTTTAAAATCGCGTCGTGCTTTTCTCACTTCTGGAGTTTGTGGGAAAGAGCCAATGGTTGTAGTAGCTAAATCGTTATAGCCCAATAACTCTTTTTGAATCTTAATTCGCTCTTCATAAGCAACATCGCGTTCAATTTTTACAATAGATACAACACGCTCCTCAACAGTTTTATCATGAATAAGCTCTGAAGTTTCACGACTCTTATTTGCTTTTTGATTACGCTCTAACGCTTCTTTATCTGCATCATTTAAACCATTAACTCCTGTAGTAAAGATATGAGAAACCAGTGCTATTTCATCTAATTTTTCAACAGCATACGAGAGCCAATTTTTAACTTCACTGCTCATTTTCTTTTCATATTTTAGGGTAAACGGTGTGTGAAGCAGAGAACAGGATGAACCTATAATAATATTCTCTTTTGGAACAACTTCTGCAATCTCTTCAAGTAAAGCTACTGTATCTTTTATATTATTTTTCCAAATATTACGACCATCAACTACACCAGCAACAAGCTGTTTATTAGCGTTAGCGATAATCTCTAAACTCTCTTTGTTCTCCTCTCCATATAAAAAGTCAAGCCCTAAAGCCCAAATTGGTGTATGCACCAAGACTTTTGTTGCTTCATTGGAGTGTTCAAAATAAGTAGTTACAACAATTTTAATATTATCACTAATGGTTGCTAATCTATCATATGCAGGTTTAATAAGACTCAAAACAGCCGTTTTATTATCTTTTACAAAGATTGGTTCATCTATCTGCAACGTTATTTCATCATCAAGTTTTGCAATTTCACTTAAAAGCTCTTCATAAACAGGTAAAATTTTAGAAAAGAGTTCATAAGTATCTCCTCTATCGACTCTTTTAGAGAGACCTAAAAAGGTAATTGGTCCAATCAGGTTAATTTTGGTTTTGATTCCAAGAGCTTTTGCCTCTCTGTATTCATTAATTAGTTTTGAAGCATTCAGTCTATACTCATCGGCCAATGTAAGCTCTGGCACAATGTAGTGGTAGTTGGTATTAAACCATTTGGTCATCTCCATTGCTACTCTGTTTTTGTCTCCTCTTGCCATCGTAAAATACTGATTAGTATCCTCTAAATCTCTAAAACGTTTAGGAATTGCTCCTAGCATTACAGCAGTATCAAGCATATTGTCATATAGAGAAAAATCATTAGAGGCAATAAAATCAACTCCTGCATCTTTCTGGTAGTTCCAGTGACGTTCTTTTAGCTCACTTGCTACCTTTTCTACTGTTGAAAATTCTGATTTTCCTGACCAAAATGCTTCTAATACTTTTTTTAGTTCTCTCTGTTCTCCGATTCTTGGGAATCCTACAATGTAATTTTTTGACATGGGTCTATCCTTTGATATTTTAATAATAAGTAAAATATGCTTGAAATGGTGCGAAAGCAATCGCCCAATACGCATATAAATATGTTGATGATTTTAAATTATTTATATAGATAATAAAGGAGGATGCACACCTGTACGGCGAAATGCAAAATAGGTGGTGTAGTAAGGGCAACGAGGAATATAGTGATGTATATGCAACATTATATGAGCTAAGTGGTTAAAAAAACAACTACAGAAGCAAGGTTTAAAGTCATTGTTAAAGGTATGAAGCTCTAAAATTTCAGGAGGAGATTCATCTTCTTCTAGCTCTTTCTCATGAGAGAACCGACAATTAACAAAAGCTGTCAATGCTGAAATTTGAGACTGCTGAGTCCGTGCAACACTATGAGCTAAAATAGATGATAAAGAGAAATAAGTTTTACCAAAGCCTTTGAGTGTTTTCACCTTGACTATATCCTATAGTGTTTAATTTATCAATTGACAACTCCACCCCCTAAAGAGGGTGGATTCTTCCGAACTCCGAACTAATGTTCAGATATTTAGGGAGCGTTTAAAGTCGGACATGCCCTGCCTAGACTCTATTATCAAGCAAAAAGTAACTGTTTGGTTCTCACAGATAGACATTGTTTGATATGATATTTTAACTAAAAATGTGTTTTTTAGAGCTTAATGGTTCAAAGAGTTAAGCAGTTCAACAGAATTACGCTTATATCCACCCCTTTAAAGAGGTAGTTTTACGCTATATTTTGATAATATCCAAAAAGAGAAAAAATCTACTGATTTTTACCACCCTTAGCAGATTGAATTGAATGAATATAAGAGTAATCTATCTTAATCTCTGACTCTTTTGGAAGTTTATTAACCAAACGCCCTACCATTCCCTCGAAATCTTCAAACAGATAGTTTGCCATCGAACCAGGAATTGGGTTAATCTCGTTTAGTAACACCTCTCCATCGACGACAAAGAAATCACATCTTATAATTGAACCTTCAAAAATATTTGCATAGACCTTTTTAAACGACTCTTGAATATCCATTTTTAGCTCTACTGTAATTGACGCATCTTCTACTGTTCCCTCTCGTGAAAAATCAAGATATTTTTTCTCGAAATCCAAAAACTCCTCTTTGTTTGGTTCTTCTACAATTGAAAGCTCAAAATCAGAGGTTTTACAACCTGCTTGGTTATACTCTAAAACACCCTCTATAAATGGTTCAATCAATACTTGGGTATCAAATTCAAACGCCACATCTAGTGCATAATCCAACTCATCAACAGACTTAACAATGGTTACACCTATACTACTACCCAACCGTACAGGTTTAATAATTACAGGATATTCAAGTGTAATATCACGCTTATCATTTGAATTTAAAACATCGTAAGGAACAACCTTAACCCCTAAACTCTCTGCATAAAGCTTGGTATAGAGTTTATTATAACTTAGTACCGAAGCATCAACTCTTGGAGAGATATAAGAGATTCCATTAAACTCTAATAGCGAAGCTATCTTTCCATCCTCTCCATCACGTCCGTGAATAAGATTTAGAACTGTTCCTAGATTTTGTTCTTTTAACCCAAACAGCCCCTCGGTACAAAATGCACCATTTTTCAAAACAAGTTTTTTATCTTTTTTATACGCCCCATCAGCAAAGTGATTTGACTTCATATTTTTAGAATCAATTAAATAGAACTCTCGATTACTATCAACAAAAATAAAAGAGAGTGTCGCTTTTTTTAAAACTTTTTTAACTGTAATCGCCGAAACGATAGAGATTTCATGCTCAAAACTAGAACCACCGAAAAGTATTGCTATATTCATATTATTTACCTTGCAAAATTATTAGTGAGTATTTTAGCGTATTTGGCTTATAAGCGTTGTAGTTTCTTCAATCCATATTTAACCAAAGCCGAGACATCCCCCGTAGCACCACTAAGTGCTTTTCGGATATGCTCTTTTTTAAAGCCCAAACTCTCTAGTGCCAAGATTGCATCGGACATTCCATTATTAACAGTAGAAGTCTCTTCATTTCCATCCACAATAAAGTCTGCTAACTCCACCAAAATACGACTAGCTGCTTTTGGACCAATACCTGGAACGCGTTTGAGCAATGTTACATCTTTATCTGCTACAACACGCGAAAATGTTGCAGGAACAAAGGTCGAGCAGGTGGCCATTGCTACTTTTGGGCCGACTCCATTAATTTTAATAAGCGTATCAAACATTTTTTTTTCGTTAGCTTCCATAAAACCAAACAGTAGATTAACATCTTCTCGGATAATCTGTGTAACCAAGAGCTTTACCCTGCCCTCGGTAATCGCATGTGAAGTATTCACTGAAATATTAACTTCATGAATAAGTCCATTTACATTTAGGTGTATAAAAGTTGGGTCTTTTTTTTCTATTGTGCCTTCTATTCCGACTATCATTTTTGACTCCTCATTAAATTATCAACTGAAGTATAGCAACTATTTTTAAGAAAGAGAGATAATCTTTCAAATTGTAATCTTTTCTATATGTTAAAAAGTGTTCCTTAACCAAAAAAGGAGGATAATTTCACTTTT
>CAYPCV010000032.1:0-3518 GCA_964409295.1 uncultured Sulfurovum sp. | reverse complement strand
AAAATAGGGCTTTGTATCATATGAATAATTTTATTGAAATATTTTTTTTGATATTGGATTGTTATCAAAAGCCCACAAATTAAAGGCTTTTAGATAATGGATAAGAATATTTAACTTAGATGATTCTAATTATGTTTAAACAAAAGCCCATAATTTGGGTCTTTAAAAGAAAAATATGCTTGAGTTAGTGCCATTCGGGTCAGGCGTTGAATATACACTTTTTCTCGTTCCCACGGTCTCCGTGGGAATGTATGATTACGCTTGAATGATTCAGCTAAATCAAAAATATTTGAAATTGTCTATCAAGTTATTCCGTCCCGATATGTGAGAAACTATTAAGGATAACACTTGTAATACTCTCTTTACTCTTGAATAATAAATTAAAAATATTATTTATTAATATTTTTTAATTATATAGGTCAGTCGCTCCCTTAATCTAAAAGAGAAACTTCTTAACTGGCAAACTCCAACGAGTCTGAATACGAAAGGCTTTAAAAAAAAATTAGAAAGAAGGTATAATGGGGCTAAGTTTTAAAAGGATAGAGATAAATGAAAAAAATAATATATGGCGAAAGCAACTTTAGAAAGATAAAAATCAATAATGACTACCTCTATATAGATAAAACTAAACATATAGAGACCTTAGAAAATCTAAATGAAAGTTTTGTGATATTTTTACGCCCAAGACGGTTTGGTAAATCTCTGTTTCTTTCAACTTTGCAATACTATTATGACGAAAACTCTGCCCCTGAGTTTGAAGCGATATTTCATGATACCTATATTGGTAAAAATCCAACACCTCTGAAAAGTAGTTATAGGATTTTGTTTTTTGAGTTTAGTGGAATCAATACAGATAGTGGAATGGAGACTATATATGAGGGGTTTAAAGATAATCTTAAACTAGCAATTCGTAGATATTTTGTGCGTTATGGCTATGAGAAATATACTGATGAGTTAAAAGAGATTAAAACACCTACAGGTTTAATAAAATATTTTTTTGGAGTGGTTCAATATGATAAAATCTATCTGCTTATAGACGAGTATGACCAGTTCGCCAATGCAATACTTGCCCACAGTATGCAAGATTTTCTAAAAATAGTGAGCAAAGGTGGGTTTGTACGGAGCTTTTATGAGGTACTAAAAGGGGCAACACAGACAGGAACAGTGCAGAAGATGTTTATTACAGGGGTAACTCCAATTACACTTGATAGTTTGAGTTCGGGGTTTAATATAGTTTTGAATATATCACACAAAACAGAATTTAATGATATGGCAGGGTTTACAGCAAAAGAGGCAGAGTATTCATTAGAGGAGTCTATATTCAGAAGATGTGATATAGCCAAAAAAGATGAACTCTTAAGCAAAATTAAGACTTGGTATAATGGCTATCTCTTTAATGCTGAAGCAAAAGATAGAATTTACAATACAACACTATTGAACTATTTTATATCAAATTTCAATTATAATAAATGTACCATGCCAAGCAAAATGCTTGATAGCAATGTAGCAAGTGACTATAGAGCCATTATGAAACTTTTTAATATTGGAGATGCTGATAGTAACTATCAAATATTAGAAGAATTAATAGAAAACAATAGCATTACTGGCATCATAAAAGATAGATATGAGTTAAATAGAGATTTTACTAGTGACGACTTTATAACGCTTATCTATTCTATGGGTTTTATTACCATTAAAAATGAGATAGTAGGAGGGCTATATGAATTTGAAATACCAAACTATGTCATTAAGATGCTCTATTTTAACTATTTTGCTGTGGAGCTAGAAAGAAGAAACCAATTTAAAATAACAGGCTCACTTAGTAAGACTTTAACGCAATTACTTTTAGGTGATATTGACCCCTTTAATAAGCAACTAAACGAAGTCATCACCACACTTTCAAATCGTGACCACCATGGACTTGAAGAGAAACATTTTCAGGTTATCTCTTTGGCTCTTTTGTCATATGCTGAGTTTTACTTCATAGAGTCTCAGCCTGAAAAGAACAGAAAGTATCCTGACATTATGCTCGTTGGTCGTGATGAAAAAGTTCCTAACAATTACTTATTTGAGTTGAAATGGAAAAAAGATAAAGATAACTATGAGCGTATTAAAAAAGAGGGAATAGCACAGGTCAAAGGCTATTTGGAACTTGATAAGATTAAAGCTATTTCTAAACTTAGGTCTTATCTTTTGATTGGTTCTAAGGATGGGGTGGAGTTTTTGGAGGTTTAAGCTTAATTCTGTAGGTTTGATCTTATCGAACAATTATTAAAACCCATAAAACAATCCATTTTCTCATTCGCACAGTCTCTTTGACAACGAGAAGAAACTGGAAAGATTGAAAAAAAAGAAGATACGGTTATTCTCAAATTGAGATTGCAAACTACTTTGGATTATCAAAATTACTTATCTCTAACGAAATTTTAACCAATATCCTCCTTCTCATCTTACCCTTATTGTTTTAACCCCATCAACAGTAATTACAATAACATCACCATCTTTCACACTAAAAAGTATCTTCTCCTCTTTTTTAGAAGAGGAGTCTCCAAACTCATCTTTTGTTTTATTGTAAACATCAATTTTAGCCTTTATATATCCTGTGTTAAACTCTTGCTTGTTCCAGTTGCTTTTACAGTATTGAAAGTAACTAAAGTACATTACTAAAAGTGCTACCAAGGCACCAACTATAAAACTTATTATTATGGGTATGACTAACATATGGTTTTTCATTTTTATCCGTTCATAAAAACTTATCAAAACCTACCAAAAGATAGGTTTTAATTTAACAATTATATCATAATTGCATTTGTTATTGCTTCATTGAGTCGCTAACGCTAAACTCTCTACAATCGTTTTAGTTGTCGCCTGAACCTGTCGCCAACCATTGATTAATATTTAAACTTGTATTTAAATCTCTATCAATGACTAAATCGCATGAGTTACAAGTCTAAACTCTTTGACTTAGTTTTAACTCTTTTTTAACATTTCTACATTTTACATTTATAAGTCAAATATTCTCTAATAGCTCTTGCTAGTTTATGATTTTTAACTATTTTACTAACATTTACATCCTCTATTACAACTCTTTTAAAGTTGGTGACAAGATAACTTGTTAGCTTGTGAAGTACTGCTTTTCGGGCTTGGGATACATAATAGTGTAACTTTTGAACTTTGAGGAAAGTTTTCGTTGTAGAATTTTTAGTTTTCGTAGTCTAGTTTTAAGAGGTTGAGATTTAGGGAAAACTACACCATTTGATAAGGTCGCTAACTCTTTAATTAATTCAATAGATTTTGATTTTATAAGTTGTTTGTGTTCACGATAATAGGCGACAAGATGATTATAAGCAAAATGCCTTTATTCCTTTGGAATTAAATAGAAAGGGGAATTATTTTTGATTTGAGTTTGGTGGAAGCGACGGGAATTGAACCCGTGTCCTAAAATAGATAGAACCATGACTCTACATGCTTAGTCGGTATTGTTTAAATTCATCTTACTTAGCACAACACCCCAAGCT
>CAYPCV010000031.1:0-9933 GCA_964409295.1 uncultured Sulfurovum sp. | reverse complement strand
GCGTAAGCAATTTTGAATTTGAAGTATCTATTGATGCTGATTTACCAATGATACCAATGGGTATGCCTACCATGTTCTTTTATAAAGTTCTTGATGGAGACAATAATGATATTACTACCAATGCTTTAGAGAGTGATAATGACTTTCAAGGTGGCAGTGGAATTGCTATGAACATGAATATCTTCTCAAACAATAGAACACAAACCATTTCAGTACCTGTCTATGGAGATAAAAAAGTTGAAAAAGATGAAGAGTTTTATGTAGAGATATATTTTCCAAACTTCTTTCCTAGTAATTTTGTAATGATGGGTAAAGATAGAGGTGTTGGTACTATCTTAAATGACGATATGAAGTTTAAAGTAGTACGAACCAATGGAGATAGCGATGATGATTCACTCTATACTCAAATTACAGGACGAGATTTTGACTATTCTATTATTTCGGAAGAAAATATTAATATAGATAAGATGACTCTAAAAATAGAGTTGATAGATAACAACAACTCATCTAATCATCTTTTATATACAGGTTATAAATATATAGAGAATGGGTACAGAGCTAATATTATTAATGGCAGTGATTTAGCACTATTAAGAGCCACACAAGATGCAAGCTTTAGAGTCTCTTTTCTAAAAGATGAAAATGGAACAATAGCTCATGGAGATTATGCTAATGAATACGATTATAATAATGTAGAAAATAGAGTAGGATATACACAAGTAGCACAAGAGAGCAGTGACCACTTTGCAATTAGACCTGCTGGATATAAAGTAGAGATACAAGATATTGATGAGAATAATCAAACAGTAAGCTATCGTGATAGTAGTTACAGTGAAAATGACCATCTACCTTTAGTTGCTGAGTATGCTTATATTATAGATGCAAAAGCTGTTGCTTTAGATTCAAATAACTCAACAGCACTAGGATACACACAAGATATAAATGCAACACTAGAGTTTGATGATAGATTAAGTTGTAACGATACAAGTGATAGCCAATTAAACAGTTATAAATTTTATAATGGTAGATTAAATAACACTATTTCTCATAACAATTTTGGAAAGTATCTAGTAAAAATAACCGATGATTCATGGAGTAATATAGACAAGAATAATAACGATTGTATAGAAAACAGTAGTATTATTTCTAATAATGGAAATGAAAAATCAGGTTGTAATGTATCTACGCAGAGCATGGATAAGTATCATGATATAAAACTTCAATTCCAACCGTTTGAATTTGATGTTAATACTACACTCTCTAATATTCATGGAAATGGAAAAGATTACCTCTATATGAGTAATTTAAATCTCTCTCAAAAAATGGGAGTAAAATTAAACAGTACAATTATTGCAAGAGGTAAAAATGGTGGACAATTAAGCAACTTTACACAAAGTTGTATTGATAATAGTGCTGATGTATCCTTAAATTTAGACTTTTCATTTTTGACTGATATAGGTAGATTTGATATGAGTAATTATGCTCCTCCAAAATCTGTTACAGGAAAGGTTCTTCATCCTCAACAGATTGTAATGTTTAATAAAGAGTCAAATAATTCTGTTGCAATGATGAACCCTAGCATAGCAAACATTAAAAATAAATTCTTAGATGAAAATAATGGAACACTCAATATTAATGTTCTCTATAATATGGAAAAACTCTTTAGAGAACCTACGAACCCAATAAAAGTAGACTTTAGCTCATTAGATTTAAACACCACAAACTTAGAGGCAAAAATAGAGGGAGAAGATAAAATACCTATGGGTAAAGGAGATATGAACCAAGAAAAAATATTCTATTTTGCAAGAATCTCTTCTTATGTTAAGGAGTACCCAACAACAGATAAAAAGTCTATAAATACTCCTCTTTTTGTAGAGATTTTTTGTAAAACTAACGATAGTAACCAATCGTGGTGTGAGAGTGAAATGAAACTTGAAACAGTAGGAGAAAAAATAGGAGGGAAAACAAGCCGAGGATGGTACTTAGCTAAAAATCATAACAGTAGTAGCGAAGGTCAAGTCAGTAAACTTGTTGTTATACCACCTAATGATTCAGATGTTAGTGTTACACCTACAACAGCTCTTCCACCGTTTACAAATGGAAAGATTAAGGATATTACTACGCATTATCTTCCAAATAATGAGCCGTCAACAGCAATAAGAGCAGAAATTGCAATTGATACCGATGTTTGGTTAAGATTTAACAGAAGAGCCGTTATTGGTATGCCTTTGGGTACATCATCTTACTTTATTAATATTAAAGCTATCTCATCAACCACAGGGGCAGGAAATACGGGGAACCTTATAGAAGCCGTACAAAAAACTGAACATAACGGCAAAATGTCATGGTAGCTAAATCAAAAAAAGCCATTGCAATGATAGAGCTTATCTTTGCTTTGGTTATTATGGGGATTGTACTCTTGTCTGCCCCACTACTCATGCAACAATCTATTCAGAGTGGTAATGTTGCGTTACAACAAGAAGCCATTGCGGCGGCTGCTTCTCAAACAGCTATTGTACTCTCGATGCATTGGGATGAAAAAAACAGTAATATTCCTGTAGGTGTCTCTCCTATACTTCAAAGCAGTCGAGCACCCTTTGACTTTAATGCAACTACTTCCCCTTTAGGATTAATAGATGTAGCCAGTAGAAACAGTGCTGATGGAAATAGTACCTTGTCCCCCTCTTTAATTTTGGGTACAGACGAGACAAATGATACAGATACTAATGAATCTGATTATACTGATTTTGATGATGTTGATGACTACAATAATCAAACTTTTGGACTACTTGTTTTTAATAATGAGATAACAACTACTGATGTAGGAGATTATGTTGATAAAAATATTACAATGAATACACGCATTAACTATACAGAGGATAGAGTAGATACGGGGATAACGACATTACTTAATGGGACTACCATTACGCTAAATAGTAATATTAACTCTACTCCTTTAGGTGCAATTAGTAATATTAAGTTTGTTAATGTAAATTTAACATCAAATAGTGGCGTAGATGAACTCGATAAAAACATTACCTTTCGAGCATTCTCTTGCAATATAGGAACATTTCTTCCTGAAGATAAAGGTGGATTATGAAAAAAGCATTTAGCTTAATAGAGGTTATTTTTGTCTTAGTGATATTGGGAATAGTAGCCTCTATCTCTTCTCAAATTATTGTACAAGTGTATGAAGGATATATCGTTCAAAATGCCCTCTATAAAACGACAACAAAAACGGAGTTGGTTGCTAATCAAATTGTAAACCGTTTGAGCTATGCAATAGATGGAACAACCATTGCAAAAGACCTTATTAACCCAGGTACAGTAGAGGGAACAAACTGGATACGATTAGAAGATATTCCTGCTATGGACAACAACTTTACAACGGTTGAATGGATTGGAGCCGACTACGATAGCTTTTCTGCTGGAGCAACACCATTTTGGAGTGGTGTTGCCAACTATGAAACGGCTACTATAAACAGTTTTAAAACCCCTGGGTCTCAGCTAAATAACGCTAATACAATTATTAGTAATCTCTCTAATGGAGAAGTTGATTTAAATGGTGTTGCAGGACAAAGACCTGCTGTTCTTTTTACTCAAAAAGCCAAAGAGTATCGTACAGGAGAAAAATATTCTCCTATATGTATGGGACTCATCGACAATAATAGTTCTTGTATTTTTCCTGTAGCAAGAAACAGTGATGATAATCTATCTTTTTCTAATGGAGTGCCATTAGAAACAATTATTACAGAGAGATACAAACTAGCATGGTCAGCATATGCTTTAGTTCCAGAGGATTTAGATGGAGATGGGCTATTCAATCTCTATTTATATTATAACTATCAACCTTGGGAAGGGGAACTCTATAGCTCTGTTGCAAACAACAGAAAACTGCTTATAAGAAATGTCTCTGTTTTTAAATTTACAGAAAACGGTGGAGTAATACAACTTAAACTCTGTGCCTCTGAAGACATAGGTCAAAGAGATTCTACAGGTAAGCCTATATACATAAGTACCTGTAAAGAGAAGGCAATAATAAGATGATAAATATAAAAAATAAAAAAGCATTCTCTATGATTACAGCTATTTTTGTTATTGTAATAATGGCATCATTAACAGCATTAATTATGAATATCTCAGGTAAAACGATAAAAGCTACAACACTACAATATCAAAAAGAGCAAGCTGGTCTATTGGCAAGAAGCTATACAGAGTTGGCTATTTTATATGTAATTCACTATGACCGAAAAACTACTCCCAACTGCCTTGAGACTATTATCGACCATTTTGGAGAAGCAGGAGATAAAGGGTATGACATACGTATAAATATTAAATACATAGGAAATGATAATTTACTTAACGGATGTAATAAAACTATTTTAACAGATGGAACCATTGGAATAGCATCCAATACATCACACAGTGCAACATGGACAGAACAAATAACAGGATTTGATAAAACCATCTCTTTAATCATAGATACCTTTATAACCTATAAGGATTTTGATGACCCTGCCAACCGAGATATTACCTATCATCGAAGAACCTTACAGAAAATTTAAATTTTTCTGTATATTACAGATTAATTTTAGTATTATTTACTATCCATTTACTTATTATCGGTATAATACATATTACAAACACTCACAGAAATAAAATGTGAAATAATGTTTGTAAAACAAGACAAAAGGATAAATCATGAGTAAAAATATAGTGGGAAGACGTTTTGACCTATCAGACTCTATTAGAGAACATATCTCTGCAAGTATTGATGCGTTAGACATGTACAATTTAGAAATTATTTCAAGCAACACTATCGTAACAGCAAACAATAAATCTAAAGAAGGAGTTTCTGTAGAACTCGTTCTGAATTTAAAAGATAAAAACACTATTGTTATTACTCAAAGAGATAAAGACGTATACTCTGCAACAGACGTTGCTATTGACAGAGCAAAAAAAGCACTTAGAAGACATGCTGATAAAATTAAAAGTCATAAAGTAATGTCTTTTAAAGATTTAGGACTTGATGCAGAAGCTGTACTTGACCTAGAACCAGAAGATGTGGAACTTGTACCTATGGATTTAGAACTTCATAAACCACTAGACTTTGATGAAGCTATTGATGCATTAAAAGCAGAGAAAAAGAGACAATTTATCGTATTTAATGACCATGATGGTCTAATGCGTGTAATGTATAAAAGAGCCGACGGGAAATTCGGTTTATATTAATAAATAACTTTTGTGCGTTGAAAAACGCACTTTAGAGGCTTCTTAGCCTCTCTTTTGCAACATGAACAATATGCTCATCGTCTGCCAAATCCAACCACTTAAACTGCATTCCACTCTGAACCGTTCCATCCACAATATCCCCAGAATTTCTAAACTTTAAATCTAATCGTGCTATCTCAAATCCACTCTCTGTTTGCGTAAATGATTCTAAACGACTATTTTTCTTGTTGTTTGTAAAGAGATAACAGTAACTCTTTAGACCTAAACGCCCTACCCGTCCACGAAGTTGATGAAGAGTTGCCAAACCCAAACGCTCTGCTCCTACAATAACTATTAGGGTTAATCTAGGCAAAGAGATACCCACCTCTACCACTGTGGTCGCCAAAAGAATATTTCCCTTTTCTCTAAACTCACTTAAAACCTCTTCTTTCTTTTTGTCTTTTCCATGGGTTAAGTAGACTTTTTCAAATCTTTTCTCCCAAAAACCTCGCCCCTCTTCTAACGACTGATATGGAATTTCTCTACTCTCCTCTACTAAGGGATAGATAATAAGTACTTGATGATTTTGAGCTATTTCATTTTTTATATCTTCTAATAATTCAGGAAAATCTGTTTTATCAATAACTTGACTTGTAATATCTTTTTCAAAAGGGGTACTCGTAATCAAACTCACATCAATCAATTCAGACTGCATCATCGCCTGTGTTCGTGGAATAGGCGTGGCTGAAAACTGTAAAAAGTGTGGTTTATGTTCATCACTTGCCATCATCGCTTCTAGCATAGCACGTTGTTTTGTTCCAAAACGGTGCTGTTCATCTACCATAATTAGTGGAGCTTTTGGAATATCTTCTTTAAAAAGAATGGCATGTGTTCCAATAATAAAATCAACCTCCAAATAATCGCCTTCACTCTTTTTACCCTGCATTACTAATGCAATCGTCATCTCTTTAGGCAGATATTTTTTTGCCTCTTCATAAATCTGAAGTGCAAGCAGAGAGGTAGGAGCCATTAATATACTCTTTTGAGGATATGCCATAACAGCTGATGCCAAAATAACCATCGTCTTTCCAGAGCCAACATCGCCAATAACCATCCGTTTTGTTGCTTTTTTTCTAGAAGATAAATCTATTTTTATCTCATCAATAACCGTTTTCTGTTCAGCTGTCAACTCAAAAGGCAAATTTTGAATAAAGCTCTCTATAGAACCTTTTAAACTCGCTAACGCAGGGAAATCTGCCCGTTTACCCTTTAACTTTTTGATATAGTTAAACGCTTCTATAAATTTTAAAACTTCTTTATCATATTTTTCTATCTCTTTTCTATTTGTAGGATAATGCAAACCAAGAATGGTTGAGACTTCATGACTATTTAACCCCTCTGAATAGAGGTTTCTTTCTGTAATATAATATTCTATCAATGAGCGTATACTGCTCTCTTTTAATACACTGCTATACTTAGGGATAATCTCTCCTATTTTTTTGAGAGACTTTGCTTGATTCATCTGCAAATACCCTTTGTACTCCTCTACTCTACCTTGAATATAATGATGAGAACCAAGAGTATAGAGTTTATGATGATACGGTGTAACTCGAAACAACATTGAATTGAGACGTTTATTAAAGCGTGGGAGATAAAAGGAGATACGCAATCTACCATTGATAAAAGAAACCTCATCAACCTTTGCTTCAAAGGTCTGAACTTTTCCTACTTCAATAGTTTGACTTAAATTACTGTCCTTATACGAAGATGGAATAAGTAATGCTAAATCCAATAAAGAGACAATTTTTAATTTTTGAAATAGTGACTTCGCTTCTTTCACAACGTTTCCTTTTAAATTGTGAACTACCCCGTCATAAATGACGGAGTAGTTCACAAGTCATATTCTTAATTTTTAAATCTTCCAGCACAATAGTTTAGTTTTCACTATATTGTCTGGTAGGCAAACTTTCGTAAAGCTAAGGCACGGTTATATACATATCTTGCTCCACCAATTTGAGAAGAGATGATTTCTTGCTGTGCTTTATTTGGATATAGACGAACTTTTTGAGCTTTTAGCATCTCTTCTCCTTTTCAATATGGTGTTGTAATATTGATATTTTACCTAATTAATGCTAATATTCGCTAAGGCGAATGTAGCTTATATACACCACTTAAAAGAGGTGGTTTTACGCTACGATTTGATAATCCCAAAAAATATCTACACAAGGTTAACCTCTTATGCACATCTACGACAGCGTCAAAAAAACAAAACTTCCTTTTGAGTCTATTATCCCAAGAAAAGCTTCTATCTATATTTGTGGGCCTACTGTTTATGATGATGCACACTTAGGACATGCTAGAAGTAACCTTAGCTTTGACCTTTTGGCTCGTACTCTTAAAGCCTTACGATATGAAGTAACCATGGGTAAAAATTTTACGGATATTGATGATAAAATCATTAAAAAAGTTCAAGAGTCAGGGCAAAGTTTAGAAGAGATAACCACTCATTACATTCAACGTTATAAAGAAGATATGAGAGCTTTAGGAGTGATAGACGCAGATATTGAACCCAAAGCAACCGAATCACTTGAGGCGATGGAGTCTATGATTCAAGGCTTAATTAATAAAGACATTGCCTATGTAGTAGAATCTGGCGATGTCTATTTTGATGTCTCTAAAGATGAAAAGTATGGGGCTATCTCTAAAATGGTAGGCGATGATGATGACAACCAAAGCCGTGTAGAACACACTTCTTTAAAACGAAATCCAAAAGATTTTGCACTCTGGAAACGCTGTAATGGAGACGATGACATCTGTTTTGAAACAGCCTTTTCAAAAGGTCGCCCAGGCTGGCACATAGAGTGTTCGGCAATGATAGAGAAACATTTTGAAGGCAATAACGAATACAGCATTGATATTCATGGAGGAGGAGCAGATTTACTCTTTCCTCATCATGAAAATGAAGCATCACAAAGCCGTTGTGCCACAGGTCATGAACTGGCAAAGTACTGGATGCATAACGGTTTTGTAAACATCAATGGCGAAAAAATGTCAAAAAGTTTAGGAAACAGCTTCTTTGTAAAAGATGCTCTTAAAGTTTATGATGGAGAGATTTTACGAAATTATCTTATTTCTGTACACTATAGAAATGATTTTAACTTTAATGAAGAGGATTTACTAAATTCCAAAAAACGCCTAGACAAGCTCTATAGACTCAAAAAAAGAGTTACCCCAACCAAAGCATCGAAACCCAATAAAGCGTTTCACAAAGCCATTATGAGTGCTATGAGTGACGATTTAAACATCTCTGTAGCTCTAGCAACTATTGATGAGATGATAAGCTCTACCAATGATAAATTAAATGAAAATCCAAAAGATAAAGGTCTAAAAAAAGAGACCCTAGCCAATATAGAGTTTCTTTATGAACTTTTAGGTTTTGGAGGAAAAGAACCATTCTCTTACTTTCAAATTGGAATTGATGAAGCCACTAAAAATAAAATAGAATCATTAATCCAACAGAGAGATGAAGCTAAAAAGGCAAAAAATTATGAACAATCCGATGCCATTCGCGAAGAGATTTCAGCAATGGGAATCTCTTTGATGGATACAGCAGAGGGAACACTATGGGAAAAGCTCTAAGAGCTAAAACCCAACAGCATCAATACGCCCTTTATGACAAGTTCTGCTAGGGCGTTCTCCTGTTTTGAACAACTCAGAAAGCGTATTTCCTTTATTTCCTAAATGCAACCACAATTCAGTAACCAATCCTCGTTTACAGTTCATCGTTACATGTTTTCCTGCTCCTGAGCCAAACTCTTTATCAAATACTTTACGAACCTCTTCTAGGCGTATAGTTTTCCCAATATTTTGTTTAAAAAACTGCCCCACTTTTGACGAATTTACTTGGGTCAACAGATTCATTGCATCAGCATAATAGTCACTAGCATTTGTTCCATAACATGTTCCATGTTTAATCCACTCATGCTTATGCAAATTAGAACCATAACCTGGCATCAATTTTGCCAAATTACTTCGTACTTCTGATGTTAAGTCCAGTTTATTCAATCTATGCCACTGTTTATTTTTGTCCATACCTACCTGTTTTTTATCTACATTACAATATTGATTGTTTCTAGGTTGAGGCCAAAGTCCATGAAGCACAAATTCAAATGCTCCAAAATCTTTAGAACTCATATTTTTACACTCTCTTTTATACTGATGCGTCTGACAAAAAGCATTCTGCCATGAGATTGCCAACAAATTCTGTTTAGAGGTAGATTTATGCATCTGTTGCGTAGTCCCTCTACCTTGAATAGATTTTAAGAGAGATGAGAGACTTAAGCCCTTTTTCTCTTCTACTTTTTTAGGTTCCGTTTTACTCTCTTGCGTTTTCATATCAGAAAAACACCCTTCATCTACCCAACGCTGTGCAACTCTTTCGCCCTCTACCAAAATAAGAATTTGCCCCTTATTCTCTTGTAAAATTCGATATTCTGTTCCAACCTTTAATGAAACATCATTACTATTTGAAGTATGTTTCATGTTATTAAACGCTTCACAAGTTTTAGTTGCCTTTTCATATATTGCTGGTTTCTTTGCCATTAAACTAAGTGGAATTACTACCATAAGTGTTGAAATTATTAATTTATTCATTGTTGTCCTTATAAATTTTCGATATTGTAGCATAAAAAGCTATACTAAATTTTCTCTAAAAACTCTACT
>CAYPCV010000030.1:0-5092 GCA_964409295.1 uncultured Sulfurovum sp. | reverse complement strand
AGTGTTTCAACACTTTTAAATCATTGGCTTGTTTATTGTGATAAACATGCGATTAAATACAGCAAAAACAATCTAAAACATTGGAATGAAAAGCTCAAAAACAGAACAACTTTAGAGCAAAAAGAGGCAATCTTTACAGCTGTAAAGAAAAAATGGAAAAATTTCTATATCGAACCAATAAAAGAGTCAAAATATCATAAATTTTTGGGTAAAAGTTTGATGCTAGAGAAAGATTGTGATACCTTGGTAGATATTGACTTTAAAGAAAAGAGATTTTACTATAAGTTCAAAAATCGAACTATCTCATCGGCTGTCTCTCCTAAAAAGCTCTTTTATAGATACGGTTATGATAAAAGCGAAGAGAAGACAGCTCCTATTGTGGGGGAGGTTAAAAAGAAAATTTTGGGGATGGTTCGGAGATTTTGATTTTACTACAGTTTCTATTTTTTGTTTACTTTTATAAAAGAACTTTAGTATAATTTCTTATGTATCAAAATAAAAAAGAACGGCTCTATGTTTCAGAGTTATTAGAAAATCCTTCGGTTACCTACCCTGCATATTACGCCTTAAGTGCGAAAATGATGAAGAATGAGATGTTGCATTATGCGATTATTGTTTTGCACTCTTTAGACTTTGAACATTATGAACATCCTAGCTCTTATGATGATATTTTTGCTATGTTTTCGGGTGGAATGTACCCTATTTATAAAGAGATGCATGTGGTAGGATATTTTGGAGGGAAGATGATGTATCTTGATGCTAGTGGGTGGAAAGGGATGCCTTGTACCCAAGATGTGTTTAAAATGGAGAACTGGATGGTCTGTTGATTACAGCATACCTTTAATTATAGCGTTTTAAAGTAATTTTTGATTAAGATACAGAGATAATTAAATCATAATACTTTTTTAAAGGTCATCAGTGAACAAAATTAAATTTTTTTTCTTAACACTATTCTCGGTAACTCAGCTTTTTTCAGGAACTCTTCCTTATGATTTAGAAGAACAAATAAATACAATTCCTTTAAATAAAAGTAATTATAGTATTTTTATTCAATCCACTTCTAGCCCCATCCCTTTGGCATCATGGCATGCACACAAAAAGCGTTCTCCTGCTTCTGTTATTAAGCTTTTAACCACCTACTCTGCACTTATGGAATTAGGATATGATTATCGTTGGGAGACAAAGTTTTACTATACAGGGACAATCAGAAGAGGTGTTCTTCGTGGAGATTTAATCGTAAAAGCCTCAGGCGATCCAACATTGAAAACAAGAGATGTAGATAGCATTGTTTCAGCTATAAGAAGTCATGGTATCAAACAGATTACAGGTAATATCATTTTAGATAAAAGTATCTTTAGAATCAGCAGTCGAAATAACTCTGGCTTTGATAAAAATCGCTACAGTCCCTATAATGCTATGCCAGATGCATTAATGTTTAATCAACGCAAAAGTACAGTCTGTGTCTCTCCTCATGGACGAAAGATTTATATTAACAAAGATATTCCTGATTTAAGTTACAGAGTAGTTAACAAAATGCGATTAGTTAATGGTTCTTGCCGAGGGAGTCGTTCTTGGCCAAGGGTTAGTATTAAAAATAAAACCATGATTTTTTCAGGAAAACTTTCCAAAAACTGTTCTGATAGAAAAATTTGTAAAGTGGTAACCAAGCCACACTTATCGTTTTACTATACGCTAAAAAGTAAGATTAAAAAGAGTGGTATTAAATATACAGGAAAGATGAAGTTGCGACAAACTCCTAAAAGTGCCAAATATCTTTTTTCTCACTTCTCTAAATCGCTTGAAGAGATTATTTCTGTAACAGCTAAAAAGAGTAATAACCTTTTTGCACGACAAATTATGTTGACCTTGGGGGTAACACAGTATGGAAAACCAGGAACATTACAAAAAGGGCGTAATGGTGTAGAGCGAATATTAAATAGACATCACATTTTAGAAAAAGGAAGAACTTTTATTGAAAATGGTTCAGGTCTTTCGCGAATTTCAAAAATTACAGCTCAATCTTTGGGAAATTTACTTCTTGATGGGTATCAGAACTATGGAGATAGATGGATGCAAACACTCTCTATAGCAGGCATTGATGGTACAATTAAACGGCGTTTTCGTTACTCTTCAGTATTTGGTCGAGCATGGATGAAAACAGGTACTATTCGAGGCGTAGCTAATATTGCAGGTTATGTCGAAGGAGCTTCTGGAGAGCGTTATGTAGTAGTGGTATTGGTCAACGATAAGTACTCTCGGAAATATGGACGTAAATTGGCAAACAAAGTAATAGAGTGGGTTGCTGATACTCAATAGGAATAGAGATGAATAATTCAATATTAATTATTATGGCAGGGGGAAAAAGCTCTCGTATGAAATGTGATAAAGCATTACTTCCTTTTGGAGGCTATAACTCATTGGCTGAATATCAATATAGACGATTTAAAGCATCTTTTGCAAAGGTTTATATCTCTGCAAAAAATAATAAATTTGATTTTTCTGTAAATATTATAGAAGATGCGTATATCAGTTCTTCCCCTTTGGTGGCATTGGTATCTATTTTTGAAACCTTAACCGATGTAGAGGAAGTATTTATTTTAAGTGTTGATGCACCTTGTGTTAATTTAGGAGTATTTCAAATATTAAAAGAGGAAGCAAAAAAAGAGAGTTCTGTAATTGTGGCAGATTCTAAAGATGGTATTGAACCCCTTTGTGCTATTTACAGACGAACAATTCTGCCATCTGCTAAAAAGATGTTAAAAGATAATAGGCATCGTCTGCAAACACTTTTTGAGAGTGTTACGACTCAAAAAGTATTTTTTAAAGATGAAAAATTATTTCTAAATATGAACTATCCTGCTGATTATGGGCGTGCAAAAAGTTTATCTTCTAACATTTGAATCATCATGCTCTTTGTAAAGTAAACAAACTTTTCAAACAGCTCACTTTTGTATTTGTCTTTATGGTAAATCATAAAGAAATGACGTTTACACTCAAAGTTTTTTAGAGGGACTTGTATAAGTTTTTCTGTTTCGATTTCATTTCTAACAGCAATTTTAGAGATACAGGTTAAACATTGATGGTTGAGTAAAAGAGATTTAATAGACTCAGTATGACCCAATTCTAAAAAAATATTAATATGGTCAACTTTATCTTTTACATAATCTAAAAAGACTTCACGCGTTCCTGAACCCTCTTCTCTTAGTACCCATTTTCGAGATTGTATAGAGTCAATAAAGCACTCTTTACTAAGCTCTGGGTCGGTAGTAACTACAACCAACTCATCAATACCTATTACTTCTTTAATAATATCTGGGTCATTAACCATTCCCTCGATAAAACCAACATCAAGTTTACCCTCTTTAATAAATTCAACAATATTTTTGGTATTTCCCTCTTTTAGAGCAACTTTTACATCTGGATAATTGTTCATGTATGAACAGATAATAGGAGGCATCATATAATCAACAACAGTAGTACTTGCCCCTACACGAACCATACCTTTATTTACTGTATTTTTAAATTCGTATTCAATATCATTAATTTTTTTTATAATAGGAGCAATCTCTTTCTGAAAAGAACGTCCCATCTCATTGAGAATAAGTTTTTTATTGATTCGGTCAAAAAGTGGGTTACCTAAGATTTTTTCTAGTTCTTTAATTGCCATAGAAATTGCCGACTGGCTAAGACCCATAGCTTTAGCCACATTGGTAAGGTGTCCTTCTCTAACCACATTTAAAAATATCTCCATTTGACGGAGGGTTAATTTGTCTTTTTTATCTTTCATGAAGTTATTATATCAGAAAAATAGTTTATCTTGCATCAAATCATCAAAAAAATTGAATATCCTCTAATAGTATAGAGAATATTCAGCTGTTGATTAAATTAAATCCACACCTTTTTCGCCTTGAATCATTGCTCCAATAACGTAGGCATCGCTATTTGCACAAACAGATTCTACATCTTTTGCATCAACTACAAGTACCATTCCTACACCCATATTAAAGGTTCTAAACATCTCTTCTTCTTCGACGTATTGACCCATAAACTCAAAAATAGGGAGTATTTTTAACGAATCTTTGCTAATTTGAGCTCTCATTCCTTCTGGCAGTACTCTTGGTAAATTTTCAACAATTCCACCACCTGTAATGTGTGCTAATGCTTTAATTTTGTCTCTGTTTGCTTTGAACTCTTTTACATAAATTCGGGTAGGCTCTAAAAGGGTCTCAATTAAAGGTTTTCCATCAAATTCAGAATCTAAACTCATTCCCAATTTATCAAAGAAGAGTTTTCTAACCAGTGAATAACCGTTAGAGTGTACTCCTGAACTTGGAAGGGCTAAAATAACCTGTCCCTCTTTTACATTTGCTAGTGTATCCATCTCTGAACGCTCTGCAATACCTACGGCAAACCCTGCTAAGTCAAAATCAGAATCCGAGTACATTCCTGGCATTTCAGCCGTCTCTCCACCTACTAGTGAACATTCACTTCGTCTACATCCTTCTGCAATACCTGCTACAACATCTTTTGCATTTTGTGGGATAAGATGACCCGTTGCATAGTAGTCCAAAAAGAACATTGGTGTACCAAAGTTACAGATAAGGTCATTGACACACATTGCAACCAAGTCAATACCTACTGTATCAAACTTATTGCTATCAATAGCAAGTTTTAGTTTTGTTCCTACACCATCTGTTGCAGAAAGAATCACAGGCTCTTTATATCCTGTAGGCAGAGCATAAGCACCTGCAAATGAACCAATACCACCAATTACATTTGAATCAAAAGTTGATTTTACATCAGCCTTAATTGCTTCTACAAAATTATTTCCTGCATCAATATCTACACCAGCGTCTTTGTATGAGACTTTTTCCATTATTTATTGTCCTTATTCATATCGTTACAGAGTGGAAATGCTGAGTTTAGCACTTTGCTAAGGTAGCAAGAACCTGTTAGTCCACTCACTACCAATATAAGCATCACACTTACTTGCAACATAAAAGCAAGCTTTAACGAACCTATTCCTGTTAACATTAAAACAATACCCAATACTGAAGCTAAAATGATTTTTAGTAACTTCTCAACACACATA
>CAYPCV010000029.1:0-6723 GCA_964409295.1 uncultured Sulfurovum sp. | reverse complement strand
TTTTTCCTTACTTAATATTCTAAATCTTTCTTATCAAAAGTTTCATCTATAAAAAAATCTTTTAGAAAAGTAACAAATATATCTTTACTTTTTTTTGTGCTTAAATAATCTTTTTGTTCTATTAACTCACTAACTCTTTTTAATGTTGTATGTCCATTGTCTACAATATCTTTAATAATAGTTTTTACTATCTGTTTGGGATTAATTAGGTAGCAGTGGAGAGCTGTGATTATGGGTTGCATTCCTGCATTCTTCTTAACTGCTTTTTGCTTTACTTCTATCAGTCTGTTTTTATCCTCTTCTCTATTTAGCCTATCATCATTTAAAAGTTTATTTAGGGCTGTTCCATTTATATGTTTTTTTAGTAAATCAACTGATATTATATCTTTGAATTTTTCATTCAATTCAACTTCAAACTCATCTTGTATAGCCTCTTTTTCGTCTCTTTTTGCTACTCGTTCATTCTCATCATCTCCTGTTATAAATTTCTTTCCAACGGCTTCACTCCATGTTAAATCATTTCTTATTATATAGTAAAAAGAGAGTTCAAAAACATCATTTAATATCTCCACTTTTCTATTTCGAGTAATATTATCAATAATTATTCTTTCAAAGAACTTTCTATAGTTCACGCTATCAGCTCCTAAGAATACTTTTTTAATTTGATTTTCATCTAATCCATGAACTTTCAATGTGGGTTCATCTTTGTAATGTTTTTTAGGAGAATCTAAAAATGTAAAATCTCTTGGAGCTTTTGCATCTGTAGGCAATGCTCCTAATGTTTCAGACGAAATAAGTTGTAAAGAATCCCTGTAAATATTTAAAAAACCATTTAAATTGTTTTTAGAATAGGGTAGCTCAACATTTTTTTTAATGAACTTTTTAAAATCTTTATTTTCCCATATATCACTCATTTTATGTATATTAAATTTCTTTGCCATGTTGCATAAGAAAATGGCTTTATTCTGAACATTCTCACTTTTAGCCCTCTCATTTTTCACTCTTAGTAAATAATATTTTCCATCACTTCTTAATCTTGCTGTTAATTGAACAAATGTAAATGGGTCGAATGCAGTACCGAGCTGATAAATTGCTATCAGCTGGTCAAGATTCGCACCTGTAGTAATTTTTGTTGTTGCTACATAGGCAATTTTCCCTTTAAGCTGTGCAACATCTTCTTTAGTTATCTCTTTTCCATTTCTAAAATACTCTTTTGATATGATTTTTACAACTTCATAACCACCCTCGTTTAAAACATTGTGAACGAGTGTAGCTTCATTAGTTGAATAGCAATAAACAAGTATAGAGCCTTTTTCTAAATTATCTTTCATGCTCTGTAATGTTTCCTCTTCATCTTTAAATGGATCTATGTAAAAATCTATTTTTGATTTAAACTTTTTACTTAATTTCGTAACAACGGCGTGAGCGTGTGAAGCCTCTGAAAAAATTGGTGTTCCTGATAGATATAGAACGTTCCCTTTATATTGTTCTAAATACTTATATGAACTCGTTACAAGCCCTCTAAACCCCTCTGCATTATGTGGATAATGCTGTTCATCAAATACAATCAATTCAGCCTCTTTTATTCGTTGTTTCATCATGTCTTTTGTTAACGGTGCTGTTCTAAGTGATTCAAATGTATCAGTAGTTACAACAATACAATTTTGACTAAGATTAGCCCCTAACTCTCCATGCTTGTTCGTACCCTCAACATGTGTAAATAGTGGATGTTGACCTGCCTCTACTGCCAAATCTACTAACGGAACAATAAATATAATGTTCTTAAAAAAGAGTGGCAATCCCTCTTTTAATATATTCTCTATTGTAAAATCTTTATCTTGTTTTTTTAGAAGTTGTGCTATTTCCTCTTTAGACTTATTTAAAAACTCTTCTTTGACTATCCCTTGAACAACGTTTGATTTGCCTGTGCCTGTAGGAGAGCCGATTAATACGTGTGAATTTGTCTTATAAAAATCAGCAATTTCCTGTGATTTTAAAGATAAGTATTTTGATTTATCTAAGTGTAGAACAGAGTGATCTTTGGGTGGCTCTACTAGTCTACTCATGTAATATTTAAACTCTCTCTCAATGTCTCCATCAAGTGAAATTTTTTTGAGCGTGTAGTACATAAATTTTTCAATATTTGAAGTGTTCATGTAAATATCAAGATAACTATCAATTAATTTTATCTCTTCTCTATTATAGATATTGATAAATTTCTCTTTGGAGCAATTATCTTTCAATAGCTTAAGAGCTGTTCGTTTTAATTTTGAGTTTGTAAGATTAAACGATTCCATAATATCCGTAAAATCTGTTATTTTTTCACTGTAATTCTCAGCATTATAAAATCTAATTTTTTCATAAAATTTTAATACTTCTTTGTGGTCTTTTATTACTGCTCCAATGCCTACACCCTGCTCTATAGAGTGGCTAAGAGCTTTCTTTTCTCCTGCTACACCTTGAATCATTTTCAGCATTTGACTTTCCGTTACGCCCCTATCTTGAACAAAGAGAATAGTTTTATATTTCTTTGATGTAAAGTTTGGAATTAGTTTGAAATCAATTATGGATGATTTAGAATCTACTATTAAAATATCACAGTTTTGACCGAGAATAATATTAGCGTTTATCCCATCTTTTAAGCCCTCCAATATTAATAGTGTAGATGCTTTTCCGTTTGACTCTATAAACGCCCCACGGCTTCTAATGTCGCTTAGAGTATACCAACCCTCTACTTTTTTATTTCCGTTCCATTTGTAGCGAACATTTGCAGAATCTTCATTTTGAAAGTGTAAGATAGGAATAGTTTTATCAATCTTATAGGCTTGAATGTGGTCATCATTTAGAGCTTTAAAATCTAAAAATTTAATATTTGGGTGTTTTTGGTATTCATCTTTGAAAGATAATTGCATAAGCTCTAAGAATGCCTGTGGCAACTCTTCTTTAACTTCTGTTATATATTTACTAACGTCTGTTAATTTATCTATTGTAGCAGGAAGAGTTGGGGCTTCTGTAATCTCTTCTGTAATCTCTTCTGTCGGTTGCTCTATTTTTAATTCTGCTCTAACGCTATACATAAAGCTAGAATATTTTATACCTTTGCCATCATTTGTTAAATTTCTGATTTGAGGGGTTTTATCGCTTTGATGATAGTAAGTGGAGTATTTACTATCATTGTAGTAAAAAGTTTCTTTTTTAAAATCTTGACTTAATGATACTAAATCATTATATGTGTATACTTTTTTCATTTGTTTGTGTGCCTTATAATCACTTGTATGTTATAATTCACTTATCGGGGACTTACCGAAAAGTGAAAATTTTGCTTTATAGACAAGAGACGGCGACCAACTATCTCTTGTTACTCTTTTTACTCTTTCATAAAGAATCAACTCTTATTTTTTTTAAAATATCCAATTCAGAAACCAACAACTCTTTTAAAAAATCTTCAATTACTTTAGTTTTAGTTACTTCATGCTTTTCAACATACGCAGAAAAAGCATTGAACAAATCCTCTGTCATTCTTAATCTCATCTGTTTTGGCTTCTTTATTATTTTATTTCGCTTATTCATTTTTTTTACCTTTTTATTTGTGTAGCCATATTATATATTAGCGTTGCCACATATAAGCTTAAGTAGCCACTGCATTTTCGCGACTGCAATAAAATTATAAGTGGAAAGAAAAAGGTGTCAGAATAAGCTTGTTTCACTATACTAAATTCTAAAATGAATTCTTAACTTACTATTGCACACGCCAAACTGCAAGACCCCCAAACTGTGGGCTTTAAGTCGGTTTCCACGGCTTTGGACTTGTCGAATGCAATTTGAAAAATAGGATTGCGTTTTCAAAAATAGAGTATTTACCCCCTTTTTTTGACACTTTTTTATAAATGCAATTATAAAAAAGTGCTATTGATGGCGATTGATAGCTACACAACTTCAAACGGAACGCTCCATTTTTCACATATCTCTTTTATTTTAAGCACATCAAAAACACTCATAGATAAGCAGAAAGAAAAAATAAGCCCATAAGCAGGGTCGAACACTGCTTTAACCCCTCTAATTAGTACTATCTCCTTTAGAGCGTTTCTTATAAGTGTTGGATTCATGATTTATTCCTTCCTTGAATATAACTATAAGCTGAATTCTCTTCACTCCAAGCCGTATAATCAAATAATTATCTACACACATATCGTTTTAAATCGCAAGGGTATTAATACACCACATCAAACCCAATTCTCCACTTCTCACATATCGCTTTTATCTTCAAAATATTCAAAGTATCAATGGCAGAACCAACAAACAAGAGCAGGGGGCATATAAAATCTTATATGCCCCCTGTACTCTTACAATTTCTTTTATGGCTGATTGGATGATGTTATGTTCCATAGATGAATACTATTTCATTTGTTGGTGTATTTTGCTCTATACCCTCATAGTAAAACCATCGTGGATACTCTTTATTTTCTTCCATCTCTTTTTCATATTGTTGTATAAGTATGTACCAAGCTTCCCTTACTGTTGTGGATGATGGAACAATACATGAGAGGCTTCTATGCTCATACATTCCATCTACAAAGTTAAAAGTTATAACAACCTCACTTTTCATACCATCTCTAATCTCTTTTATCTCCTGTTCTCCAAGTGGTAATCGAAAATCATTAAAACGAGAACGACAATACCCTATAAGTTTAATGCCGAATACATCTTGTAGGCAAGTGAACATAAGGTCTCTCTTGATTCGGATAGCAGTCTTAATATTTTTTGTTTTACATTTACTCATTTTAATATCCTTGATTATTATTATTGTAATTTTGCTGTTGAGGTTGTTGATGACCATGCGTGTTTTGCTCTTTGGGCTTAATGTCATAAAAGTTAATGCTTTGACCATGAAGAGGCAGGGCATCTAATTTTAAACTCATGCCCCCATCTTGATATATAAAGAGCTTACCAATGGTTAAGTAGCTCTTCTTCTTAGCTCCAGTGTTTTTGTCGGTGTATTCACCTGTTACTATTGTTGCGTTTTTGATTTGTTGGATTTGATTTTGTTGCATTGTTTTTTCCTTATACTGTTGTAATTTAGAGAACAAGGGCATATCTTCTAAAATTTCTTTAGCAGATTTCATACCTCTACTCCTATTGATGTGTTGATTTTTTTGATAAAGTAGTAGCCACTAATAAAATAAGTGGCTAAAAGAGTAGTGCATAATGATATTTCACATTAAAATAAAAGCCCACTCTCATAATAAGGGGTAGGATGATTTTCACATCCACTGTTGGCATTTTAGCTTTTTTGGGAATGCAAGTTAATAGAGAACTTTTTTTTCTGTAGATACTAAATTTCTCTATTACTTTTTACTCTTGATTCTGCTAAAATAAAGGTTTGCCATTTAGCTATTTTCAAGATTTAAGTTAATAGAGAACTTTTTTTTCTGTAGAGTTTTTTTCTCTAGAGTTTTTTTCTCTACAGAAGAAGTACATTCATTTTTTCTACACTTTAAGACTTAATTGGAAACTATTTAATGAATATTCATTTTTACTTTACTTTTAAGACTCATTATAGTATAATAATGAACATCAAAACAGATAAAGGCTTAAATTATGGGAACTACGGACACAAAAAGAGAGACAAAACATTCAGAGATAGCAAAAGAGAGAGCAGAGGTATTTAAAGGCATTTATGGAGTATCAAAGATGATTGATATTTTAGATTTATTTCAAGATGATTATAAATCAGTAAAAAATAAAAGCCTAGAGGGAGTTCAGAAGCTCTATAGAGATTACTCATATGCTATTTTCTTTATGTATTCTTCTAGCAGTATCAGAAACAACCTGGTCAAATTTAAAAATATTATCAATGAAGAGGGTGGAAAATACAAAGCGAATGCAATAGAGAGTTTTACGATAGATAGTGTTTACGCTCCACTAAAGAAAAAAGATATAGAAGTGAAGAAAGAACTTAAAGATGAAGTTAGGGCAGGAGAGAGTGATAGTCAAAATGTAGACCCAACTGTGATTGTAGATAAAATCAAAGAGCTTAGACAAATCATCACATCAAAATCGTACCATGTAGCAAAAAATCAAAATGAAGAGCAAGTGAGAGCTTATCATCTACTAGCCGTCTTAGGTCTAGCTACAGGTAGAAGAGCCACCGAACTACTAAAAACTCTCAAACTCTCAAAAAGAGGAGAGAAACATTACTTTGATGGACTACTCAAAGGAAATGACAAAAAGATAGAGGGTAACATTATAGAGTTGTCATATAAAGAGGTTCAAGGCTATCTAAGAGAGCTTAGAAAGTTTGCAGATACCAAAGAGCTATCAGAGAGTCAAGTCAATAGTAAATATAGCCGTGTGTTCAATAATGCAATCAAAAGATTGTTAAAATATAAAAATATTAAGGATTTAAGACATAACTATGCAATAGCAGGAAGCCAACTGTTCAAGAGAGAGAACGAGACTATAGAGGATACTATTACACGAATATTAGGACATAGAGAAGCGTTTACGAGTGCTTTGAATTACGCTTAAATCACGCCCTTGTTTTAGGGGGTGTGTCCCACTTCATGTTAAGCTTCACATCCCACAGTATAGGAATCTAATCATGAAGTGGGAAATGAAGACGACATAAATGTTACGCTTTAGTCAAAAATGAACCTACCCAATCCCCAACCTCATCAACCCTAAAATGAACCCCCACCCAAAGCCCCCCACAAGCCCAAATAA
>CAYPCV010000028.1:0-12216 GCA_964409295.1 uncultured Sulfurovum sp. | reverse complement strand
ATTGTTACTCAAAAGTAGTAATCTCTTACGAATCTAACTTTGGTTCACTTCATAAAAAAACAGCAAATAGTTATCATAACTTAGCAGATGCTTATGCTGATGATGGTTCAAGAGTACAAGCATTAACCTTTTATATAAAAGCATTAAACATTTGGGAAAAACTTTTTGATTTAAATCATCCCCAAGTAGCAACTATTTATGGAAGAATGGCAAATGTTCATTTTGAGGACAATAATCTTGAAAAAGCACAGAGCCTTTATAAAAGAGCTTTAGATATTAGAATCACACAGCTAGGGGAAGAACATGTGCAAACAGCTTTATCCTATCAAGAATTGGCCTATTTCTATGCAACATCAGAAGAGTATGAATTGGCATTACCTCTATTTATGAAAGCTGTTAAGATACGAAAAAAACTACTTAAAATGAGTCATCCTGATACAGCAACCTCTTACAATAATTTGGCTATTTGCTACTATCATCTTTTTGAATATGAAAAAGCATATGAGTCTTTAAATACTGCTATTCAAATACGATTAAAAATCTTTGATTCAAATGACAAAACATTAGTATCTGCAAAAAAGAATTTAAAAGAGATTGAAAAACATATCTCTCAAAGAAAAAAAGAAGGCTATTTCTCTTTTTTGCTAAAAATATTTACTTCTAATAGCTAGATAACCTCTATTTAAGTCAAAAAAAAATATAATTTCACTCTTCATATTTTAACTGATCGCGTAACTCAGTGGTAGAGTACTTCCTTGACATGGAAGAAGTCGTTGGTTCAAGTCCAATCGTGATCACCACTCTTAAATTTTTTATTATCTTCACAAAACAAAAGGTAAAAAAAGCTTCGTCCTCTCTTTATAACGCTTATACTCTTCATCATGTTCAAGCCATAAACTCTCTTCTCGTTTGGCTTTTAAAAGTAGTACCAATAGTAGAGAGATAAACAATAATATTTCTAATAGATTGGCTGTGCTTAGTACAAAAGAGAACATAGTGGTAAGAACTGATAAATACATGGGATGGCGAATGTATTTGTAGATGCCTGTGGTAATGAGAGATGAACCCTCTTTGAGTTTGGGTTGAATATTGAAGTTTCCTAATTGATTGTGGCTTAATGCCCACAGACCAATAAGTAGACCCGTAATAAAAACAATAATAGCTAAAATATTTGAGAGAAAGCCTTGGGAAAAAAAGACGATAAACCCTATAAGTGAAAATTGAAGAGAGACTAGGGCTTGGGGGTAATATCTGTTTTTTGTCATAATATCCCTTTAATAACCCATCTGCATCTTATCAACATCGTCCCATGAGATACTTTTACGTTTGCTTCTATTTTGTAAAATATGGTCAATGTATCGTGCAAAAACATCGGTTTCGATATTTAGTTTTGTTCCTACTACATAGTTACACATAAGCGTCTCTCTTAATGTATGAGGAATAATGGTTAGTCTAAAAGAGTTCTCATTTACATCATTAACTGTCAACGAGATACCATCAATAGTAATCGAGCCTTTGGGGATAATATGGGCGATGTATTGCTCTTCTACTTTAATAATAAAATCAGTGGCATTCTCTAATGCTGTGATACTCTCAACCACGCCGACACAATCGACATGACCCTGCACAATATGCCCTTCAAAACGGTCACTCATCTGCATAGCAGGTTCGATATGTACTCTTCCTGACAGTTTAGACTCATCAATAATCGAGCGTGTCTCATCGGCTAATTCTAAATCAAAACCATCTTCATTGACCTGAATAACTGTTAAACAGACACCATTTATAGCAATGCTATCGCCTAATCCTGCTTGATGTTTTGACTGAATGGTTAAGATATTATTTGAATAGTTTTTAACGCTGGCAATTTCTCTTATTAGACCTGTGAACATGAGTTTCCTAGTTAGTTGATATAGTATTTTAGATTATATCCAAATCATGATATTTTTTTTAATCTTTGACTTTGTATGTCACTATTTTTTTTACCGTCGCCTCTGAACAGAAGAACATCGCTTCAAAAATAGGGTTTAGTTTTACTGTTGTTTCGTCGATTGTTTCAAATACTTTAAAATCAAAACCCTCTCCATTGTCTCTAAGGCTTGGGCGTACTGAAAATGTCATTGGGCTTAGGGTACGAATAAGGTTCAAAATACGTTTATACTCTTTTCCTTCTTTGTCGATTAAAAGGTTAGAACGTTTTTCATTTCGGATTTTTTCAAGAAGTTGCACCTTGTCATTAAAAATAGTTTTTCCCCATCTGATGTCTCCAAATTCAAATAAAAAGTCTTGATGAGGACTACATAGAGGCTCTTTAGTTGCAGAACGCAGAGCATGAATAAGTTGAAGAAAAAAGTTTAAACCACCATAATTGTTTGCACAGGTAAGTAAAAGGGTGTGATAGTGAGCTTTCTCACTGTCACTTAGGCTGTTAAAGTCACACATAGACTTCCTTTGTATATAAAGTAGCGAATTATACTCTATTAACCTATTGAGTTTAGCTTTAATGAGATATAGATATAATTTCATTAATTTAAATAAATATAATATATGTAAGCAGTGGGTAAAAATGAATTATGATGTAATAGTAATTGGTGGTGGTCATGCAGGTATCGAAGCCTCGTTAGCACCTGCAAGAATGGGTGTAAAAACACTGATGGTAACCATATTGGCAGAGCAGATTGGAGCAAGTTCTTGTAATCCTGCTATTGGTGGTTTAGCAAAAGGGCATTTGGTCAAAGAGTTGGATGCTATGGGGGGTCAAATGGGTTTGGCAACCGATGCAACAGGGATTCAATTTAGAATTTTAAATGGTTCAAAAGGTCCTGCTGTTCGTGGGAGTCGGGCTCAAATAGATATGGATAGATACCGTATTTATATGAAAGATGTAGTCTTAAATACCGAAAATTTGGATGTCAAACAAGAGATTGTAGTGGCATTGATTATTGAAGATGGAAAAGTATTGGGCGTTGAAACGCAACTAGGTAACCGATACATGGCGAGTAAAGTGATTATTGCCTCGGGTACATTCTTGAATGGTCTTATTCACATTGGAGATAAAAAGCAGTCAGCAGGACGACAAGGAGAGTTTGCTTCGATTGAGTTGGCTGAATATTTACGAAGTTTAGACATCGAAATAGGGCGACTCAAAACAGGAACATGTGCTAGAATTGATGGTTCATCTATTGATTTAGAGAGCATGGAAAAACAAGGAGGGGATGAGAATCCTATCCCTTTTTCATTTAGAACCGATAGAAAGACCTTTAATCCTACTCAGTTGCCTTGTCATGTAACCTACACCAATGAAGAGACACATACAATTATAGAGAGTAACTTTTACAGAGCACCAATGTTTTCTGGTCAAATAGAGGGAATGGGCCCAAGATACTGCCCAAGTATTGAAGATAAGATTAACCGTTTTCGTGACCGACCACGGCATCAAATCTTTGTAGAGCCTCAAACACTAGAGGCAAATGAGTATTATATTAATGGTATGAGTACCTCTTTACCAACCGATGTGCAGTTGGATATGATTCGTTCGGTTAAAGGGATGGAAAATGCAAAAATAGTGCGTTATGGTTACGCGATTGAGTACGATTATGTACAACCTACCGAATTAAAACATACCTTAGAGACTAAAAAAGTAGAAGGTCTCTACTGTGCAGGTCAGATTAATGGAACAACAGGTTATGAAGAGGCAGCAGCCCAAGGGATGATGGCAGGAATCAATGCAGGCTTGTCGGTTCAAGAGAAAGAACCACTGATTTTAGGACGTAATGAAGCTTATATTGGTGTGCTGATTGATGACTTGGTAACCAAAGGTACAAAAGAGCCATATCGTATGTTTACAAGCCGTTCAGAGTATCGTTTGTTACTACGAGAAGACAATGCTGATGTTCGTCTGTACCGTTATGGAAAAGCGTTGGGTCTACTAGATGAAAAATATTTAGCACAGGTTACTCAAAAAGAGCAAGATATAAATGAGGCACTCTCTTATCTGCGTGAAAATTTTGTTACTCCAACCAAAGAGTTTATCGAACAGCTACTCTTGTTAGATGAAGAGAAAATTAATGATAAAGTCTGTCTTTTAGATTTATTAGCTCGGGCATCTATGACAGTTAAAAAAATTATCTCTTTAGTTCCTTCTTTTGCAAAATATTCAGATGAAGTTATGGAGCAGTTAATTATCGAGGCAAAATATAGCCGCTATATTGAAAAACAGCAGAGACAAGTAGATAAAATGCAAGATATGTTAAAAGTTAAAATTCCAAAAGGCTTTGTATTTGAAAATGTATCGGGACTTTCTAATGAGATTGTAGAGAAGCTAAATACAATTAACCCTCCCACACTTTTTAATGCTTCTGAAATTTCAGGGGTAACCCCTGCTTCGTTGGAGATTTTACACATCTATATTAAGATGGCTCAAAAGGCAAGATAGTTAAGTGAAACAGGATGATTATAATAGAGGAGATTTAAAACGTTAAATTGTAGAATTAGGTCAATCTGAGTAGATTGACCTATTAAAGAGACTACTCTTCTTCTGGTTCGTAATCGTCACCTGTAGCAGCTGCATCCATCATACCATACATAAGTCCACGAACTGTTTCAGCCATTTTTAGCATATCAGCAGGAAGTGGTTTTCCTCCGTAAAGCATAAGCTCCATAGACATTGTGTATAACCATCTGTTACCTTCATCATCTTCAACAATCAAGATTCTACAAGGCATAAATGCACCAAACGCTTCTGAATATCCAATGAATTTTTCAGCAATTGAAGGTGCACAGAAAGATAAAATTCTAATATATCTTTTTCCACCTGGGTCTTTAATGCTACTTTTTATAGACATCTTTGCATCACCAACAACTAAGAAGTTA
The DNA here is from genome assembly GCA_964409295.1 of uncultured Sulfurovum sp. GTDB lineage: Bacteria > Campylobacterota > Campylobacteria > Campylobacterales > Sulfurovaceae > UBA1140. The sequence goes on along the minus strand of CAYPCV010000028.1, from coordinate 7,344 downwards.
TTCTCTTCAGCAATTCCTGTCATTGTCTCAATTGCATCATCTGTAGTTATATCATCATTGATTCTAACTTTTCTAACCATTGCATCTGCACTATTACCAGTTTCAAGAACTTTGTTAAACATATCCATGTAGTAACCCATTGCATCTGGGTGTAAGCTACCTACCTTACTTCCTATTGTTAAATAACCAACTACTGCACCAAGTACTGTAATTGCACCGATAAAACTTAAAATCTTTTTAAGCATTTCGTCTCCTTGTATAATTTTAATTTATGATAGAACATCTTTTCTTTAAATATATTTAAATAAAATAATCTATTTATCTAAAATAGATTATTTGTATCTTTTTACTCAAAAGAATATTATTCATCATCCAATATTTTTTTGATAGATTTAACATCTTTACTAAGTTTCTCTACCATCGCTTTTAACTCTGCTAGTTGGTTTCCCACATCAGAATTTGCAGTTACAGCTGTTGTTTGAGCTTTAACTTGAACTGGTGCTTCAACTTTTTTTGGAGCTACTTTTATCTCTTTTGGACTCTCTTTAGGTTTAGCAGATGCTGTCTCTTTTTTAAATCCTAACTCTCCAAGAGCTTTTTCAACACTTTTTGAAATCTCTTTCATATATGCTGTTTTCTTCTTATCTTCAATACCTGTTGTACTTATCCAGTTATCAACAGTTGCATATCCAACATGAAGCTCATTTTTACCTTTTGGAATATAGAAGTATACAGAACATGGTGCAAACAGACCTGCGTGTGGGTCTCCATGATTAAATACAGAGTTAGAGAATCCAAAGTGACATAATGAAGATACCCAATAAGCATCATACTTATCAAACTCTAGCTCTAAATCGCCATACTCAAATTTTAAATCTAAGAATCCTGCAATAATAAACTCTTTTTTTGCAAAAAGTCCATCATGTTTCATTACAAACTCTTCAACAAACTCTTCAATATCATCTGGTTCATCAAACTTCATAACCATTTTTAAAAGAGGCTCTGCTGGAAGGTCTCCATCAAAAGTAAGTTTTTTACTCTCTGTTGGCTTCATCTCTTTTGTTACAAGAGTATCAAGTTTTGCCACCATCTCTTTGAACTTCTTTTTATTGGCTTCATCTTTTGCACCAATAATCTTCAGCATTGTATCTGCATTAAGATGCCCATACCATGTGTTATCTCCACCATCTTTAGCCATTTTTTTAAAAGCAAGAAGGTTAAAAGGAGCATACGCACCAAAGTCTGGGTTAGAGATAAGAAGCTCTCTTATTGACTCTTTATCAATAACAGGATAGAAGTTTAAAAGGTCAAGATTTTTCTCTTTGTATTTGTTGTAGTAGTGAGTTTCGATATGTTCATTTTTACCAACAGCATCAAATCCAATACTATTAAGTTTTTTGACCATTGCACCCAACTCTTTATCTGGTTGCCCTTTTGTCCCTTGTAAATCAGCAAGTGTACCACTTGCTGTTGCAAGTGATGCACTTAGAATAAGTGATGCTACTACTGTTGAAATTTTTTTTAATCCCATTTTGTATCCTTTTGAATTACTACTCATCTAAAGCTTCAATCTCTTCAACCATTTTCTGTAGATGTTTACCCATTTGACCTTCAAATGCGTCCCACTCTTCGAAATCTTTCATCTTCTCAACAACTTTAGGTTTAATCTCATACGCTTCAACATCCTCTTCAAGTGCCTCTTTAGCACCCTCTTCAAGAAGTTTCATATATTTAATAAATGGGTCAAGTGTTTCGTGCATTTTACCTGGAGCTCCATGACCTGGAACATAAAGGTTAAGCTCTGGAGCTTTTTCAATATCTTCAAGAAGTTTAATATTTCCTAAGATACTTGATGAGCCATCAAATCCACCTAAACGGCTTTTCATAAGGTTGTCTCCTAAAAATAGAGTTTTACTCTCTACATGAAGAATTACCAAATCGGTATCGGTGTGAGCTCTTGTTGGGTGGTGCATAATAAATGTTTGACCATCAATCTCTAATTTATCTCCATTTTTAACAGAAATTGTAGGGAATTGAAACTCTTTTGTACCTTTTAGATTTTTAGATAATCTTTCTAAAATATCGTACCATTTCTGAGCTTCTCCAGCTTTTGATACATCTATCATATGCTGAAGAGCATAAATTTTTACATCAGGATATTTCTCTGCCATTGTTTTATTGGCAAACCAGTGGTCTCCATGTTTATGAGTATCAATTATTGCAATAATTGGTTTTTTACTAACTTTTTCAACTTCGGCTAAAATCTTTTTACCTACATTGTAGTTTCCACCTGGGTCAATCATAATAAGACCATGTTCTGACTCAATAATTGCAGGGTTATTCATAAAACCTTCATTCTCTACATTTGGCTCCATTGGAGGCCCAGGTAGGATATAAAGACCATCTGCATATTTTTTAAACTCAAAGTTTCCCAGTTTTCCTAATGTGAATGCGTTTGCAGAAATAGACAAAGCACCTACTACAGCTAATGATAAAAGTGTTTTTTTCATTATCTCTCCTCTTATTTGATTTAATGTATAAAGTACTTCTAGAAGTATTTTAGATATTAAACAATATATATTTTGTCGCCTCTATATATAGTTCCTTCTTTAATAACTTTAGAGAAGATACCTCTATCATCTTTTAGAAGTTTTGGGAGTCTATTATCTATTTTTGTTAAACTTTTGCAGAGTGTACATTTTTGGCTTATCTCTAAAACAACCTCTCCAATCTCTATCGTAGTTCCTGCTTCAAGATGATAAGGGTTATAGTCCATAATTATATTTTCGCCTAATTTTCCAAAATCCAAAGATATACCTATCTCTTCTGCTCTTTCATAACTATCTTTACTACTTAATAGTACAGACCTCTCTATGTTTTTCGCATAGAATTTATCTTTTAAAATCCCATCTTTATCTACAACCATCTTTTCAACAGACTCTTTTGAGATAAAAAGTTTTAAAACAGTTCCAATAGATTTTTGATTACCAATCGTCATCATCTGTGAGTAACTCATCCTCAAACTCCTCAAATGTTTTATTTATGTAAGATTTACTACCGACGTAGTTTAAGATATTTATAAAGAGTTTTTTATTTCTATAACCCACTACATCATATACTAATGAATTGTTATTATCAATAAATAGGACTGTTGGATACAAATCTATGCCTAATTTTTTAAGAAACTCTCTGTTTGTACCTTCATAATCTTGAAAAGATATAGTCTCATCATCATCTCTATTAATATCGACAAGAATAAAATTTTTTTCGATAGTACTAGAGACATTTTTATCTTCTAGATTAAAAACCATATTGTCACAAAAGTTACAGTTATCTTTATGTAGAAAAAGCATTGTCTGCTTATTAACTTTTTTGGCATCAGCAAGAATTTTGTTTAGCTCAAAATCTGCACCAATACCAAAAGAGGAGATTAATGAGAGAGAGATAACAATTTTTAAAAAAGGTAATACTCGGCTCATTAATCTATCTCCTAATCTTCGTCTAGCATCTCTAATTCATCAAAAGCAAATCCAATATTTTGTGCATTTAAAATATCATACATTGCTTTATCTTTGAACTCTATAAGTTTAACAACTTCATTAATCTCTGTAGCATCAACACCTTCTTCTATCGCCTTTAAAACTCTATCTTTTGTAAGTTTAAAGTATAGGTTAGCTTCATCCATAGCTGTTGCATCTGTAATAAATCCATGACCTGGAACCATAACTTTCCAATCAAGTTTTTGCATCATTGCCAAAGCTTTAAGTTGTCCCATAACAGAACCATGTCTTCCTGATGTGATTCTACCATTCATTACAAGGTCACCTGCAAAGAGAACTTTTCTCTCTGGCATATAGATAAATACATCATCTCCAGTGTGAGCTTTTACATCCATAGGGATAATATCAAACTTCTCTCCACCAAATACAAGAGTTTCTCTCTTTTTAACAACTTTATCAAGGTCAATAATATGTGTTCCCTCTATCGCATTTTTAGGAAGAACATTATACATTCTAGTCTTATCACCCTCTTTATAGTTGGTGTTAATACTCTCTGGTCCCATTAGTGTAGCACCAAATTTCTGTTTATAATAATCATTTCCTAACCAGTGGTCATCATGCTCATGAGAGTTTACAACATATTTTACAGGTAAATCTTCAATTTTTTGCATCGCTTCATAAGCCTGTTTTGCAAATTGATATGATGGACCTGTATCCATTACTAGAAAACCTTCAGTTGTTTTAATATAACAGTTATTTGCCATATTTCCTGCATTCTCTTTGGTTGGTTTTTCAATCGCACCAAAGAAACACCATACATTTTCTGCTACTTTTTTAGGCTCTAATTTATAGTCAAAAGCATCTGATGCTTTAGCTTCTACTTTTTTAGTTTCTGCTTTTTTAGGAGTTGCTGTTTCAATAATCTCTTCAATGGTTTTATTCTCTCCAATTGAAGTTAACTCTTGTTTACTACTTGTTGTCTCTGTTGGAGTTTCTGTTTTAGTCTCTGTTGGAATCTCTTTAACAGATTCTCGATTAATAACTTTCTCTATATCAGCTACAGCTTTTTTTAAATAATCAACTGCTGAAAGTTTACTCTCCTCTGCATTACAGGTTGAGATAAGTAGTGTTGCTGTAATTAGCGACAAAATTGCCGTACTTTTCATTCTATTTCTCCTTGTTATTTATAGATGTAAGAATTCATTGCTATTAAATTTTTTAATTTAATAGGATTGAACTCTTGTTATTTTAAGTGAGTACTCAAATGAGTACTCAATGTGCTATTTAATTTTAGCTTTTTTAGTTTTTGATTCACCCTTAAGGTCTGTCCAAGTAACTACTAACTCGTCACCTTTTGCACCTTTGAATTTAAACTTGAAAAGAGGATCTTTAGACATAAATCCACTACCATTTAATTCATAAACTACTGCATCACCAACTTTTGCAACTACTGTTGTAATAAAGTTAGCCTCTTTTTTCTTTTTTTCTCCCTCTTCAGGTCCAATATTTTGGTGTTTAGCCAATACTTTTACTTTTACGATTCCGTTTTTTTCTTTTGCTTTAACTTTCATCTGTTTTCCTTTCGATTGAGTTCTTAAATTTAATTGCTATTATCTAATTGTTGGGAAGGTGAATTGAATCAACCTCCACAACCACCTTTAGATACTTCAATTTCTAGTACTTTTGAGTAAAGTTTACCATCTGTACCTTCTACGATTGCAGTAATTTTTCCTGAACCTTTCATTTTCATAGTAAGACCATAATCTACAATTCCATCTGCAGGAACTGTCCATGCTGCAACAGCTGCACGAGGGTTAGCATCTTGGAAAAGTGCTACTGATTTAGCAGGAATATCAGACTTTACAAATACTGGAATTTTTCCACCATTTTCAGCAAGTTTTGGTGCTTTAATCTTTACACCTTTCTCTTCTGGTTTAATATCTCCATAAAGTGCTTTAATTGCATCTGCTGGCTTCTCTGCTTTCCATGCGTCTGGCTTCTCTTTTCTAAAATCAGTTGCAAAAGCTGTCGCAGGTACTAGTGCTACCGCAGCTAAACCTAAACCTAAAAATTTTCTTCTATCCATCATAATTTTCCTTTCAGTTGATGTAAATTTTGGAATCCTCTTTGTACCAAGTTGATAATAACAAGTATTTATACTCCGATTCCAAGAGCTACTCTATCTAAACTTGATACGATTAATATTAAGTTTCTTAACTCTTAAGAACTCAATATTAGTGAGTTCGCAAAGAGTATATTTTAAATTCGTGAACTAATTGTGAAAAGTAATTTTTATTTACTTTCTGAAACCATGTATTCAATAATCTGTTTCAATTTCTCATCACTTAAAGTACTTCCACCTCTTGGAGGCATTGCACCAGTTCCTTTAATTGCAACTTCTAAGACTTTATCCATACCTTTTTTCATAACTTTATCCCAAGCCTCTTTATTACCTACATCAGGTGCACCCATTTTATCATTTCCATGACATACAGCACAACTTTTTTCGTAATCTTCTTGACCAGGAGCTATAGTAGAAGTATCCTTTTTTGGAAGGTCTTTAACTTGGCTAAATGGTGGATTTACATCAGTACGAGGATCATTAACAACAACAGCTACTGCTTTGTCATCTTTACAATCTTTCATACATCTTACACCAACTGCACCAGTATTTTTACCATCTGCTAAGAATTTTCTAACATCTTCGATACCTGTTGGCCCATCAATATTAGGGATAAATCCTTTTTCGTTTGGTAGTTTGATTTTTGTAAAGTTTTTGTTACTAAGCTCAAAATCTTCACCCATCTCTTCACCATCTACTTTAATCTCATTGGCTGCAATAAGGTATGCTGTAATTGCATAAGTCTCATCCCAACTCAAACTTTTTGGAGTAGCGTAAGGCATTGCATCATGAATATACCATAAAAGAGTACTTGCTTGTGGCCAATATGTACCAATTGTTCTCTTTGGAGCATCTGTTTTACCAGGTGTTCTTTGGTTTGTTAATGAAGCTATATCTCCACCTGTTAGTGTTGGATAACCAACTCCACCAGCACCGAAATCACCGTGACATACAGCACACTTCTCTTCGTAAAGCTCATCACCCTCTTCAACAGTTCCTTTACCAACTGGAAGACCTGTTCCATCTGGCATAATGTCTGTATCCCAAGCTTTAAGCTCTGCTTTGGTTGGTGTTCTACCATGATTTAATTCACCAATTTTTTGGTCATTATATTTATAAGCAGTATATGTACCATCTGCTCTTGGGTAGGTCATACCACCATCAATAGCATCTTTTTTACCATCATAAGCGATAGCTGAGACTGAACTTAATACCAATGTTACTACACTTAATGTGATACTCTTACGAACGCATTTGAGCATTATGAACCTCCCCATTTGCTTTTACTTCCCAAGTATTGATTGAGTTTCTATGATAAACACCCTCTACACCCATAATCTTTTTCTCTTGGTTAACTGTTGGCTGAACATCTCCAGCATCATCAACTGCACGACTCTCTAAAAGTAAATCTTTACCTTCATATTTGTACATGTAGCTAAATCTAGTCCAAGCTTTTGGAAGTACAAGACCTTTAAGTTTAGTCTCTACCCAGTTTTTACCACCATCAAATGATAAATCAACATGAGTAATAGTACCTTTACCACTCCAAGCTAAACCTTCAATCTCTACAATATCCCCTTTTTTAAGGTCAGTCCATGGTTTTTCAGGACAAGGAGAAGTTACAATTGAGTTAACCTCTAATGGATAGAAGTGTTGGATTGCTTTACCACTTGGTAAAAGAGTTGTATATTTAGATGTCTCCTCTTTACAGTACCAAGGTTT
>CAYPCV010000027.1:0-4636 GCA_964409295.1 uncultured Sulfurovum sp. | reverse complement strand
CTTATCCATTGTCATTGTGTAGATGATGAAAGTAATAATGATGATGGCAACAAAGGTTAAAATACCTGCCAAAAACCCTATCTGTTTGGTTGCTTTTTCTGTCACATTTTTTGTGAGTACTTCATTTTGTTGCTCTCTTGTGTAAACGCTTTTATGTTTCCATTTTCGTATCTCTTGGGCTATTTGTTCTGTGTTGTATCCTGCTTTTACCGTGACTATTATGGTGTTAGCCATGTGTGATTTACCACTCTCTATGCCTCTTTCTGCATCACTTTGTATCCGTTTGTTTGAATAAGAGAACTGTAACTCTTGGGCATCTTTTAAACTGATGTATATGATGGAACTACCATTACTAGAAACCGTACCGTGAGTAATACCCACAACCGTATAAACAGCCCGTCCAAGCTCTACTTTGTCCCCTAGATTGAAGCCTAGTTTGTCTGTGACCACCATCTCATAGTGATTCACACGAAGTGGTCGTCCTGCTACTAAATGTTTAGGATTAACAGGGTTTATCTCGCCATAAACATCAAAACCCACAGCTAAAACTTTCTCTTTTCTTTGACTCTGTGGAAGCATTATTTGAAGATTTTGAAAGGTAATTGCTTCACTTTTATCTATCCCTTGTATGGATTTTATACTGTATTTGAGGTCTTCATGTATGGTTGAAGCTTCTGCAAATGGTCCTAAAGTATCTTCTTGGACTACCCATAAATCGACATCTATGTCTTTTAGTAACATTTCAGCATCCACTATCATCCCACGATAAACACCCATCATCATAAGTACAATACCTAAGAGTAATCCCACACCAAAAATAGTTACAATAAATTTGCCATAGCTATGTTTTACATCTTCTTTTGCTAAATGAATCATGGGTTTATCTTCATCCCTTCTCTAAGGCTTTTTTTAGTGTTGTCGGGTATGATTATCTTCATATCTTTGTCTATATTTGAGATGGCTATCTCCTCATCGCTTTGTGCTGTTTTGTCTATTTTATGAAAATGAGCATGATGCTCTTTTAAAACCCACACCCCAATCTCTCCATTCTCTTGAACAATAACTTTCAATGGAAGTTTCAGAACATCCACATAGGTTTTAACCTCTATCTTCACTTCAGCCTGTTCATTAATATAAAAAGGTTTAGGAATGGTTTCAAATGCCACAAAAACTTCTCGTTCAAGGGTTACAGCATCGCTCATGGTAGATATTTTTTTGACCATAGCACGATATGGTTTATTGGGTTCACTTCTAAGCGTTATGGTTGCCTTTTGCAGAGGTTTTATCTGTGAACTTATTCGCTCATCTATCTTGGTCTCAACCCACAGGGTCTTGGGGTCAACTATTTTCAAAATGGCTGTAGATGGTAATATATTTTGAGCCACATCTGCCTCTTTGGCTATCACATATCCATCAACAGGTGCATAGACTTTTAGCCTTTTTATCTTCTCTTTTATCAATTCTATGTTCTTCACCGCAATAACCACAGCCTCTTTTCCTGACGCTATCTTGGCAGTGATATTCATCAAAGTAGCATCTATACGTTGTAAATCTACCTTAGCCTTGTCATATTCAGAGACCGAAATAAACTCTTGCTCTCGAAGTCGTTTATAACGCTGATGGGTCACAGCCAATAACTCTTTTTGAGCTTTCTGATTTTCCAAATCGTTCTTTGTCGCTTGAAGCTCATATTTTGTTTTACTAAGTGTTGATTTTGACACTTCCAACTGCATGGGCAAGTCAACCCCATCCATCACAATAAGTAAGTTACCCTTTTTGACCCACATGCCACTATCGGTTAAAATCTCCAAAATCTTTCCACCCGTTTGAGCCGTAATAGAGTAGATGTCTAATGCACCCACATTTCCAATGCCTCTTATGCTCACTTGAAGCTCTCCCTGCGTAGGAGTTATGACCTCAAATGTAAAATTTGGAGTATATACTTTTTTATAAAAAAGCGTAGCCACTAAAGCCATAATCATAATAATTATAAAATATTTAATAATTCTCATCTGTTTTTCCTTCTAAATACTCTAACCGATGTATGGCAGAGCTTTTTTGGTATTTAGTCTCCAAGATTCCAAGTTCAGACTCTTGTGTCATACCTATGGCATCCAAAAGTTCTATATAAGTAGAGAGACCCTCTTTATATCTAGCTTCTACAACCTCTTTTGTTGCTTCATTGGCTTGAAGTTGAACCGTTTTACTCCCTATGCTTACCTCATAGTGTCTTAAATCAATAAGCAAGTTTTGAAACTCCTCTTTAATTGCCAAAACTTTAGAGTTATATTCAAGATTTGCACTTTGTTTGTTAAGGTATGCCTGTTCCTCTAATGCCGTTGTTTTTCCACCTGAATAAATGGGAATATTGAATGTAATTCCCACAACAGTTGAGTCATATTCATTCAGACTATCTTGACGACTGTAAGAGGCTAAAGCATCAATAGAGCCATAATGGGAGGCTTTAGCCGATTTATAATTGAACTCTTTTTTGTCTATATCTGTCCGAAGAGCATGAAGTGTGGGCGAATTCGCTAAAATATGTTCTATATCTTTTCCTTGCCAACTACTTTGTGAAATGCTGTCTTCAAGTTGCACATCAGAGGCGATGGGTTCATTAATATAAAGAGATAAGAGCATTTGTGCTTTATCAAAGTTGGCGTTGGAAAGAGCCAAATTATCTTTTGTCAAATAAAGAGAAGATAAAAAACGCATCTCATCAGCTTTGGTTTTTAACCCTTGTTTTCTTAGAGCCTGTGCCTGTTTATAGAGTTCCTCTTTGCTTTCCAAATCTTTCTTCCGAACCTCAATCGCCTCTTGCTGAACCCAAATAAGCTCATATTGAAGCTTCACTTTATAGGCTAATAGTGCCTGAACATCATGAAATGACAAATTAGAAATTTGTTCTTGAAGTTTTTGAGCCTCTATGTTTGAACTGGTCTTTGAAAAATCCCAAATTCGTTTTTGAACCGTAACCCCCATTTGCCATCCCTTACCCTCTATGGTATTAAAAGCTCCATTAGTTGGTAAAACATAGGTCGTTTTAGGGTTATACTCTGTAGAAAGTGAAAGCTGAGGTCGGTAGTCAGCCTTGGCAATCTCTACGCCTTGCTTACTATGCTCTATTTGTAACAGTGATTTTTTTATGTCAGGATGAGTAGTAAGAGCTTTGTTGATGCAGTCGTTTAGAGTTAGAATTTGGGCATTTAATTCAACACATAAAAGAAGAGGAATTAAGAAAATGGTTTTTTTCATTTTAATAACCTTATTTTTTTGTGTTGAAACTATAACGGAGAAGTGTTATCGAAGTATTATTTAAGTATTAAAGTTATTTTAATAAATATATTTAATTTTTTTAGAAAAAAGGAAAGCCCTCTTTTCTATTTATAGATGATTAAGGTCTTCCAGCACCACTAGGACGACCAACACCATCTGGTCTTGTAGCACCTTCAGGGATATTAGCAGGTCTTCCAACACCATCTGGACGACCAACACCTTCTGGTCTTCCCACACCATTTGGTCTTGTAGCTCCTTCAGGAATATTATCAGGACGAACCCCATCAGGTCTTCCTGTAAAACCATTTGCTTGACGCTCTGCCATTCTTGCATCGAATGCTACTTCTTGTTCAGGTGTCATGTTGGCTTTAATCTCTGCAATTTTATCTTCAGTCATTTCAGCACCAAACTGTCCTTGTCTCTCTTGACGTACACCATCTCGTACTGCCTGTACTTCAGCAAGAGCAACAGCACGGTCATCTTCATTCATGGTTGCAATTTGTGTTTTAATGTCATTGATAATCGAAAATCTTTTGTCAGGAGTAGCATTTTTTGCTTCCTCTATCAATATGCTAACATCTGTTACCTCATTTGCCATAACTAAAATAGGAGTTGCTAAAAGCATCCCTGCGAGTAAAATAGTTCTTAGTTTCATAATCTGTTCCTTGTGTTGTTTTTGTTTGTCAAAACTGTTTTGATGTTGTAAGTTTAGAGGAAAAGTATTATTGGAGTATTATTGGGAAAGTTTATAAACTCAATTTCATTTTGTCTGTAGGTTTACTATTTCCACTTGAGTAACATCTTTGTTTAGAGCTAACTTTTGCTAAGAATAGCTCTATTCTTCCGTTAAATAATTTTTAACCTCGCACTCCTACCATTGAATATCCACTTTTTATAAAAAAACTCCAGAGCCACTTGCAAATTAAACCCCTAAAGATAACTAATTATTGCTCAAAGAGATTTTTTAAATTTTGAAAAATATTTATGTTGTAGAGTCAGCCACCTTTATGGGGGTAATTTGCAAGTGACTCTTAGAAATGAAAGGCATAAGAGCCACCCCTAAAAAAATAGGCTCAATAACTAATTATTCTCCTAAAAAAGATTTACAAAAATCGCTTTGAAAATAATTAATTATTGTCCCTATTTTTTTAGGGTTTACCCCATAAAATCCAACATAAAAGAATTTAAATAATTAATTGTTCTCTAAGAAAGTTTGCTATAGAATGTGGGAATAAAAACAAGAAAGAAACGAAGTAGAGCCACCGAGTCAACAAAACCAACAACTCTACTTCTAACCTAGGCTGATAGAATTTTATCAGTCTATCGGTTAAGTCTGCCTTTAAAAGGTGCTGTTTTTTTC
>CAYPCV010000026.1:0-5399 GCA_964409295.1 uncultured Sulfurovum sp. | reverse complement strand
CATCAGCGAGTCTCTTGGTTAGAGGATGTGGCAGATATGTTGGAAGAGCATCGTGAAAATATGGCAATGACTTTGGTAAATGAAGTGGCTAAACCATTGGCATTTGCTCGTGTGGAAGTTGACCGATGTATTGAGACCATTCGAATTACAGCCAAGGAACTGATTGCATTGCATGGGGAAACTATTCCTACAGATATTGCACCAAGTGGACGAAAAACCATTGCCTATTTTACTCGTGTACCTGTTGGGGTTGTGGCGTGTATTACTCCGTTTAATTTTCCTTTGAACTTGGTAGCGCACAAGATTGCTCCTGCTTTGGGTGCTGGAAATGCAGTTGTTCTAAAGCCAACACCTGAAGCACCGTTAACGTCTTATAAATTGGCAAAACTATTTAACAACTCTAAATATGCGATAAAAGATGCCTTATCAGTTGTTTATGGCGATGTAGAGGTTGGTAGTACTTTAGTAAAAAGTATGATTCCTCGTGTACTCTCATTTACAGGTTCGGTTCCTGTTGGAAACATTATTACTCAACAAGCAGGAATCAAAAAAGTTAGTTTAGAACTTGGTGGAAATGCAGGAAGTTTTATTGATACTTCAGCCGATATTGAGTACGCGGCTTCACGTTGTGCTTTTGGTGCTTTTGTGAACTCTGGTCAGGTTTGTATATCATTGCAACGTATCTATGTACATACAGATATTTATGATAAATTTTCAGAAGTTCTTGCACGCGAAACTAAAACATTAAAAGTGGGTTCTCCATACGAAGAAGATACCTTTATGGGACCCCTTATTGATGAAGAGTCTTTAGAACGTGCAAAAACATGGGTAGCATCTGCTCAAACAGAAGGAGCTATGCTCTTGACAGGTGGAGATGTTATTGATGGTAGTTTTATGCCAACGGTTATGGCAAATGTAACAGACGATATGAAAATTATTTGTGAAGAGGTTTTTGCACCAATTGTCTCTTTGGTTCGAGTAGACTCTTATGAGGAGGCTATTATAAAAATGAATAACTCCCCTTATGGATTACAGTTTTCTATCTTTACTAATAATTTAAAATTAACACAACAGTTTATAGAAGATGCAGAGTGTGGAGGGGTGGTTATTAATGATATTCCAACCTTACGTTTCGATGTGCAACCTTATGGTGGTTCTAAACTTTCAGGAGTAGGGCGAGAAGGGCCAAAATGGGCATTAGAAGAGTTTACAGAGATAAAAACTGTACTTATCTGTGTCTAAAGAAAACAGAGAAGTAGCTCTCTCTGCTTGTCTTTTTGGTTGTACTTGTCGTTACGATTCAAAGGATAATTATAACTATCAGCTTTTATCTATGCTTGAATCATTTACTATTATCCCTTTTTGTCCAGAAGATTACGCTTTTGGAACACCACGACCAACTATGGATTTAATTGTAGATAACAATACGATTCGAGCTGTTTCTAATGAAAATCAGCATAATTTATCTGAGCCTATTGTTATGTATGCTCAAAAATTCTTTCGAGATAATCCTAATATAGAACTTTTTATAGGAAAAGACCGAAGTCCTTCTTGTGCTGTAAAATCTGGAAAAGTTTATGATAAAGAGAAAAACTTAATTCATAAACAAGGCACAGGCTTAATGGCACAAGTTGCTTTAGATTTAGGTATTGACTCTTGGGATGCAGAGGAGTATTTGCTTAGTTATACTTCTTAAACTGCTCTAACCAAACAATATCTTCTTGTTTGAGGTTTCCTACTTTAGTGATGAGGTTTGCTTTAATAGATTCCAAATCTTTAAGCTCTAAATAATCAATGTAGTTTGGGTTGATTGTTGTAAGCTCATTTGGATTATAGGAGAGCAAGATTTCTATCTCTTTTAAGAGTTTTTCTTTTTGTATAATTATTTCATTTTTACTATTCATTCTGTTATACTACCGAAAAAATAATAAGGAGCAAGCATGTTAGAAATTGGAGATGCTATCCCAGCTTTTTGTCTGCCCAATCAAGATGAAGAAGAGATATGTTTTAGAGATATAAAGGGGAGATGGGCTGTGGTCTACTTTTACCCAAAAGATAATACCCCAGGGTGTACAACTGAAGCGTGTGATTTTACAGAAGCAATGCCTGATTTTAGTAAGCTAGAAGCTATTATTTTAGGTGTTAGTCCTGATAGCCCTAAAAAACATAGAAATTTTATAGAGAAAAAAGCACTGAAAATTACACTGTTAGCTGATGAAGATAAATCGTTGTGTAAAAGTTTCGGTATGTGGCAACTTAAGAAATTTATGGGGCGAGAGTATATGGGAGTAGTAAGAAGTACTTTTTTGATTGCTCCTGATGGTACATTAGCATATAAGTGGGAAAAAGTAAGAGTCAAAAATCATGTAGCAGAAGTTAAAGAGAAATTAATAGAGTTACAAGGTTAAGACCTTGTAACTCTATTAAAATAAATCAAAATCATTATCTGGGTTTGTCGCTGATGCAGTTCGTGTTGGTAGTGGTGATACATCTGTATATAGTTCAGTTCTAACACCATTTCGTGCATTATAGACACCCTCTGGGCGTGAAAATTTACGAGGCATTTCAGGGTACATCTTATGCAAACGTTTTAGAAAGTAAGAAAAAGCAGGAGCTGATGTTCCTCCACCTGTGCCACCCCGTCCAATTGGTCGGTTATTGTCTCTTCCCATCCATACAATTACTTCTGTACTTGGGGAGTACCCACAAAACCATGCATCGACATTTTTATTGGTTGTTCCTGTTTTTCCTACCACTTCAACCCCTTTTACACGAGCATTTCTTCCTGTTCCTCTTAAAATAACATCTCTTAAAATATTTGTCATAAGGTAGGCTTGAGGTGGAGTGGTAAAATCTGTAATCTCTTGGGTTTTACTCTCATAGATAACGGTACCATTTCTTGAGAGTACTTTAGAGATTAATCGAGGCTCTATCATATGTCCACCATTAGCAAAGGCAGAGTAGATTTGAGCCATTTTTACAGGACTAAGCCCAAGATTTCCCAAAGCAATGGACATATCTTGTGGAATATGAGGGATATTAAGTTGTTGAAGTTTTTCAAAAATACGGTTAACTCCAATCTCTGTAACCAAGTTAATGGTAGCAAGATTTCGTGAATGAACCAAGGCTTCACGCAGTTTAATAAACCCTACAAAGTCACTTTCATAATTCTTTGGTCGCCATATTTTACGTTTTCCATGGCTGTAGTACTGAAATGTTCTAGCCACATCGGTTAGCTCTGTAGCAGGGTTGTACCCCATATCCAAAGCAATTTGATAGATAAACGGTTTAAATGCAGAACCAGGTTGACGGGTCATCATTGTTGCACGGTTAAAGGCAGATTTTTTATAGTCAACACCTCCTACCATAGCTTTAATATTTCCTGTTTTATTTTCTACAGCAAGAATAGCACCATTTAAAGTAGTTTTTTTCAGACTCTCTCGTTGTTTTTTTACAATCTT
This sequence comes from uncultured Sulfurovum sp., assembly GCA_964409295.1. GTDB lineage: Bacteria > Campylobacterota > Campylobacteria > Campylobacterales > Sulfurovaceae > UBA1140. The sequence goes on along the minus strand of CAYPCV010000026.1, from coordinate 1,938 downwards.
TTTATGGGCATACTTCAGTGCTTCTCTTGCAAGTTTTTGTTGTGCCATATCAATCGTTGTGTAGATGGTGTACCCACCAGTTTTGATGTCTTTAAACTCTTTACTCAAACGTCGAACCACTTCATCTGTAACGTATGGAGCAATATTTTGAGTTAAGGTGTCTTTATAAATTTTTGGAGTCTCTTTTACTGCATCAATGTACTCATCATGGCTAATCCAACCCAACTTATTCATTCTTGCTAAAATGGTATCAGCACGGTTTAATGATTTTTCATAGTTTCGTGTTGGTGCATAGGTACTAGGTGCTTTCATCAATCCTGCAAGAATAGCAGACTCTTTAAGGGTCAATTGGTCCAACTCTTTTCGGTAGTACCCTATGGCTGCTGTTTTAACTCCATAATAACCATGACCATAAAACATCTCATTTAAGTAACGCTCCAAAATCTCTTCTTTGGTTAACTCATTTTCAATTTTCATTGATAAAATAGCCTCTTTTATTTTTCGGCTATAGCTTCGTTCGTTACTAAGAATAGTATTTTTTACAAGCTGTTGGGTTAATGTACTTCCACCCTCTACTTTCCGACCTGCTGAAAAGTTTTTGAGTGCAGCCCGTATAATTGCATCTGGATTTACTCCATCATGTTCAAAAAAACGTGTGTCTTCGATAGCAATTAATGCTTCAATCAGATACCCAGGAATCTCATCATAGTTTGCATAAAGACGGTGTTTTCCTTTAAAAAGATAGGCAATTCTTTTCCCTTTTGCATCTAAGATAACCGAAGAAGTTTGAGGTTTGTAGTTAATAAGTTTGTCTGCATCAAGTTTTATTTCATTATACGCATAGATAAATGCAGCAAATAGAGCAATAAAAAAGATGATAACCAAGACAATAGAGCCTTTTATCAATCGGTTAACCATGTAGTGTTTCCTTTTTTAGAGAATAAGAGAAGATTATAGCGTAATTTTAACATTTTGACAAAGTTTTAACAGGTTCTGTTTAGAGCTTCCAATTCTTGGAATAATCCGTAAAATAGCTTGATTTACGGTAGGTTGACGAATCGCTCCAATTAAAAAACCTTGCTCTATTATCTCTTTTTGTTTTTTGATGGTTGACTCATTTGATGGCATAGGAATGGCTAAAATGAGAGAGTCACTTTTTATATGAAGCTCCTCTTCTATAATTTTATGGCGTTTTTTTATTCTCTTATAAAACTTCTTAGAGTTTTGAGCCACATGTTCAATATTGACCAGTGCCAAAGCCGTATCAATAACCGAAGGTGCAGTAGAGTAGATAATAGGCTTTCCTCGATTGACTAAAAAAGAGAGAATATGAGAAGATGCTAAGATATACGCACCATATGAACCATAAGCCTTTCCAAGTGTTCCCATTTTTATATGTCGTTCATGAGGTTGAATATCATAATACTCGAAAATTCCCAAAAGATGTTTTCCCACAACCCCCGAAGAGTGAGCCTCATCAACTATCATTAACGCTTCATACTCATCAGCTAAAGAGAATATCTCTCTATCACACAACGCCCCAGACATAGAGTAGACCCCTTCAACAGCAATAATTTTTCGCCCACGACCTTGATACTCTTTTAACTTCTCTTTTAAATCATTGGGGTCATTATGTCTAAATTTTATAACTCTATCGCCTAACAGTCCCGTAGCCATCATCCCCGAAGCATGATAATCTTCATCAATAAACAACATATCATTTTTACGAACCAAAGCTTCTATCAAAGCCATATTTGCTAAAAAACCAGAACCGACAATCATCCCCTCTTCAAAGCCATTTAATTGTGCCAATGTCTGCTCAAACCGTTCATGAACTTCGTGATAGCCATTAACCAACATACTCGCTTTTGGTGCATGTGTATCGTATTCATTTAAGAGTTTTAGAGCTTTTTTGAGTTGTTGCTTATCATTGGCCAA
>CAYPCV010000025.1:0-15192 GCA_964409295.1 uncultured Sulfurovum sp. | reverse complement strand
CATATTGCCAAAAACAAGAAGTTAACAGGTAAAAAGCCTACGATTATAGTGGTTGACCCACGGCACTCTAAAACAGCTAATATGGCAGATATTTTTGTGCCTCTTGCTCCTCGTTCTGATTTGGCACTGCTGAATGGTTTGTGTTATATTATCTTTGAGCAGGGTTGGGAAGATGAAAAGTTTATTAAAGAGAGAACAAGTGGGGCTTTAGAGTTTAAAAAGCATATTATGGCAAACTATCCACCACAAGAGGTTGCACATATTACAGGTATTGATGTTAAAGAGCTTTACAATTTAGCAAAAATCTATGCCACAGCAGACAAAGCGATGAGTGCTTGGACAATGGGCGTTAACCAAAGCTCTATTGGTACAGATACAGTTTCGGCTATCTGTAACTTGGCACTTATTACTGGAAATCTTGGAAAAGAGGGTGCATCTCCATTTAGTATTACTGGTCAATGTAATGCAATGGGAACGCGTGAGTTTGGGTTTACAAGCTCTATCCCTGGGTATAGAAACTATGCTTCTGACACAGACCGAGCAATTTTTGCAGATATTATTGATGTTCCAACAGAGCTTATTCCTACCAAAAGAGGGTATGCCTATCCACAGATTATAGATGCTATTGACCGTGGAGAGATAAAAGCACTATGGGTTACTGCAACCAATCCACTGGTAAGTTATCCTGACCAAGTAAAATTACGTCGAGCTTTGAAAAAGCTGGATATTTTGGTTGTTCAAGATGCCTTTATGAGTGAAACAGCAGAAGTTGCCGATGTAATTTTTTCAGCAGCAACATGGAGTGAAAAAGAGGGAACATATACCAACTCTGAACGCCGATGTAACTATGCTAAAAAGGCTGTTGAACCGTTGGGTAAAACTATGAGTGATGCCAATATTGTTATAGAGTTTAGTAAAGAGTTTGAAGGGAAATATGAGCTTTTGTTTAAAAACTTTAACTCTAGCCGTGATATTTTTGAAGAGATTAAACGGGTAAGTAAAGGGCAACTCTGTGACTATAGTGGTATGAGTTATGAGAAGATAGAGGAGCTTGGAGGGATTCAGTGGCCATGTAATGAGGCGTATCCAAATGGTAAAAAACGACTCTATACCGAAGGGTTTGAGTGTAAAACCGATGATGGAAAAGCAAAACTCCTTCCTGTTGATTGGAAACCATTAGCCGAGAGCTGTAATCCTAATTTCCCACTAAATTTAAATACAGGGCGAACCGTAGAGCAGTGGCATACACGAACCAAAACCATTGGACTCTTAAATGATTTAGCACCCGAGGCGTGGGTAGAGTTAAACCCAAAAGATGCTGAAAAATTAAAAGTAAAGAGTGGAGATAGGATTAAGATAGGTTCAATACGTGGAAGTGTCGAAAATTTGATTGTAAAAGTAACCGAAGTGGTACGAGAGGGGGACTGTTTTGTACCTTTCCACTTTGCAGAACAGATGATAAACAACGTTACCATTGCCGATTTTGACCCAAAATCGTTTGAGCCAAACTTTAAACAGTGTGCTGTGAATTTGTATAGTGATACCGTTCCAGAAGGGATTGCTCAAGCAGAAGTTGAGATTGCAGGGGCATTAGAAAATCCTATGACCTTGAAAGTCTCAACTAAAATAATTAAAGAAGTAGAAATAATTTACGAAGATGTTAAAAATAGGTAAAGAGAAGATTTAATTATTACTTACTGTAATAAAATGATTATTGCTTAAAAAATAAGCAGTAATTCTTTATAAAGTTTTTTATATTTATGTATACTTGATTTACAATAATTATTACAAAGGATTAATATGACAAAAATTTTACTTTCTACAGTGGCTATTACTTCACTTGTTACTTCACTACATGCAACAGAGGTTAAGGGAAAAGGGCAATTGTACTACTATACAACTGATAATTCAGGTGCAGGGAGTCTTTTTGAAAAAGAGAGTACTCAATCAGCAGGTGCTGTTACTTTAGATGTAACACATAAAGTATCTGATGCTATTACAGCAAATTTTTCAGCAGTTGGACACTCTCATTTAGGAGACTCTTTAGGGGAAACTAAAATGGAAGGTTCTCGCTCTGGTGGATACTTTAATGTCGCAAACTTAACAGGAACTTTTGGAGATAACACAGTTGTTGTAGGTCGTCAACTTTTGTCAACTCCTATGTTAGGTGGTTTTGATTGGTTATTGGCACAAGGTGCATTTGAAGCAGCAACTTTAGTAAATACATCAGTTGATAAATTTACATTTATTGCATCTTATGTAAATAAATGGAGAGCAAACAATAGTGGAGATGCTTTTGGAAAATTAGCTGATGATAACTATGCTTTTGGTGTAGCTTATAGTGATGTAGTTGATGCTAATCTTTGGTATTATAATGTTGATGCACTATCATATACACAAATATATGCTGATGTTTCAAAAAATTTAAATGGTGTAACTGTTTCTGGACAAGGTGCAACAACAGATTACGATACAGGAGATGACTCAACAGTTTATGGTTTAAAAATGGCAACAGCAGTTTCTGGTATGGACATAAGTGCTGCATATAATCATGTAGAAGATAGAGCTACTGGTATGGTTGGAGTTGACTCTATGTATACCAGTTCATGGAATAATTTTGCATCACAAGATATTGGAGATTCATGGAAGGTTGAAGCTTCTAAAGAGATTTCTGGTGTAAGTACATCTGTAAGTTATGCAGATTATGAAACAATTGGAAATGAGCTGGATGTTATTTTGGGATATTCTGTATCAGATACTACATCAGTAGATGCTATCTTTACAAATACAAAGTATTCAGAAAATGGTGATGCAGATAATGCTTTAGAGCTTATTGCAACTTATAATTTTTAAGAGATATTTTAGAATTTGACCTAAGGTATGTCATTAAACTATCTTGGTTACAGTTTATGTAATTTTCACATTTTCTCAAAACACAAGCTTCTTTAACTTGTAATTTTCAAAGCTTGTGTTTTTCTACTCTCTTTTCTTTAAAATCTAAGACTAATACTATACAATAAGTTCATAAAATTGCATTTTTAGGGAGTATCTATACAATGATAAAACAAAAAATATTAGGGATAATTCTTTCTTTATGGTTCTTAACAAGCTGTTCTAGTCTAATAAACAGACAAAATGTAGAGCTTCCCTTGAATAAAAAATATGTAATAGCTTCTTTTTGGAACTATACTGAAACTCCTATGGCAGGTCTGCGTGCTTCGACTATTGTTGAATCAATATTAGCAAAAAAGGGTTTATATCTAAATTCTCTGATTGAGGGTGTTGAAGAGATAGAGAACTCAAAGAGTAAAAAAGCATTTTTAAAGGCTAAAAAAGAGGAAGCTAGATTAATAGGAGCAGAGTATTTAATCATGGGTAATGTTCAAGAGTGGCGTTATAAAACAGGAATCGATGGCGAACCTGTGGTCTCTTTTAGTATTTCTATTATTGATTTAAAAATGGATAAGGTAGTATTTAATGGGGTGGGTGCAAAAAGTGCTTGGGGGCATACCTCGATAGGGGTTGTTGCACAAGAGGTTGCAGAAGAGCTTATTCCTAAATTTGTAAACTAAAGCGATGACATTAAAAAAACGCTCTCCACTACTTCAAGCTTTTGAAGTGGTTCTTTTTGCTATTGCTATTGTTGCTACAGGGTACTATTTTGATGAAAAAGATGCTCTTTTAATTCACTACGATTTCTCATTTCTTATTTTATGGTTAGCCATTGTAACACTTTTTTATGGTTTGGCTATGGGATTGGTTATGTGGGTAACATTTGCTGGATTAACAACATTTTTATATTTAGAAGACCCTATTTATATTACCGTACTGCTCGAAAATTTGGCATTTGTATTTCTGTTTGGACTTTTTTTCTCTAACTTACACAGTGAGATAGATAAATCTAAAATAGAAAACAGATATTTTCGATTGCGATTAAAAGAGTTGACTTCTGCTTTTTTTACGCTAAAAATTTCACATGATAAGTTAGAGTCTATATATATTACCCAACCTGCCTCGTTTCGTTTTGTTATTTCTGAAGTTTTAGAGAGTTGTGAACACAATACCCCTGAATTGAGTGCCAAGAATAGTCTTAAGGTATTAAAAAAATTTTTTGCTGTCAATTCAGCGATGATTTATCGGGTCAATAATGGCTCTTTAGAACGTTGTTTTGCTTCTATTGGAAAGATAAACATTACGGTTAAAAAAGATGATAAATTAATCGAAGAGGCACTCTCTAATAAGAGAGCCATCTATTTAAAAGATTTAGAGGAGAAGGAGCAGACAGCGTATATCTATGCTGTACCATTTTTAGATAAACGGAATAAAATAGTGGCTCTATTGATTGTAGAGGATATACCCTTTTTATTTTATAATGAAGATACTCTATTAAAGATAAATGTTGTATTTACTTATATCTGGACAGAGTATAAAAAAAGAGCCTCTTTAGATAGAATAGAAGCAAAAAAAGATGAGAATACTCTCTCGACGTATGAAAATCATGAACACCAAGATATTGTTGATTTTAAATTAGAAGTGGCACGTTTGACCAATATTTTAAATGGTTTTAAAATAGAGAGTCGAATCTATGCAATTTACACACAGAGTAGTCAAGTAAATCGAGAAATTCAGGAGTTTCTTTATTTAAATGAAGAGTTAGATATTTTGGACCAATATATCTCTTTAAAATGTAACAATCGATATGTACATTTTATTTTATTTCCCTTTATGTCACTTCCTTCAATGTACCAAAAAGCTAAAAATTTAGATACAAAGTTAGTTGCAATAGATAGTAAATCAAAAATAGAAATTCTTGAAGAGGGTTTAGAGAAGAGTCTACGACAAGAAACATTTAATCGTCTGCATACAAAACACGTTTCAGTAAAGAATTTTGCTTTTCTTTTAGAGGAGTATTCTTGTGTTTGAAACGTTTGATTTTACAGCAATTATTAGGCTCTTACAAGAGAAGAACTCTTTAGAAACTCTATTGCTTTTTATCTCTGTTGAGATGCTTGTTTGGATACTTCTCTCTTGGGTATTAATCTTTTTTTTACCTCTAAAATATAAAAAATACCGATTAGAAATTTTTATATTTTTTGTAGTTATTAATATAGGTCTGCTTTTTATTGGGGTTGTTTTAACCATTATTATGATTCTGTTTGGTTTTTCGTGGGCAACCAATCGAATAAGTAGACCTTCGTATGAAACAGTCTATTTTGAAGAGCAAACAAGTACATTCCCTATGGTGTACAGTGAATTTCATGAGGGAATTTTAGCCTTGGATTCAAAGTTTGGAAAGAGTATATCAAGTGATGAAAAAATCAAATCATTAAAAATTTTATACGATAGTAATGCCCAAGGAAATATTGGAAAAATTCAACATTTTTTGGCTGACGATTCTGATGAGACACGGCTTTATGCTTTTGCTTTGGTCTCTTCATTTGAAAAGAGGCTAAATTCACAGCTAAAAGAGCTTCAAGAAAAAATTGGTTATACGCATAGTAATGAGCAGAAAGAGAGGCTCTCTTTTGAATTAGCACAGGTCTATTGGCAGTTTATTTTTCATGGTGTGGCAAATAATCAACTGGCAACATTTTATACTGAAAAAATAGAGAAGATATTAAAAAGTATAGAGTTAAATGCTTCTGCTTTTATACTGTTAGGAAAAATTCAAATTTTTAATAAAGAGTACAATATGGCTGAAGAGTATTTTTCCAAGGCGATTGAACTTGGTGTCCCTGAAAAATCTCTATATACTTTTTTTGCAGAGATTAAATATGGTCAGCGAAAATATGATGCGATTGCTCAATATATTTTACCAGAAGAGTTTGATATTGATTTACGATTAAAACCACTGATTCCTGTATGGAGGAGTTCATGAAAGTGTTATTAGATAGAGGAGAGGTAGATATTTTAATTCCTTGTGAGGGAACCTATCCTTATGTTCGTGGAGGGGTCTCTTCTTGGATTGCACAGTTAATTGCAGGGCTTCCTGAATACCGTTTTGGTATTGCCTTTCTGGGGAGTCGAAAATCAGATTACTCGCCCAAACCTCTGTTTGAGTTTTCAGATAATTTGGTCTTTGTTGTTGAACTCTTTATGTTTGATGAGGATGAAAAAGAACCTATAAAGTCTCAAAATGGGAATATTGAAGATTTTAAAGAGGTAGAGGAGCTTTATAATTGGTTTCGGAATGGAAAAGAGGAGAAAAAATTTCCTAAAGAGCTTAAGAAGTTGGATTTTTATCTGAATAAAATAGATGAGGCAACTTTTCTTTATAGTCGAGAATCTTGGTATTTTATCTCAAATAAAAATCAAAAAAACTGTCCTGAAATCTCTTTTTTAGATTATTTTTGGTCGGTACGAAGTATTCATATTCCTATTTGGAAAGTGGTAAAGTTAGCACAGTTTGTTGCAGATAAGGGTAAAATTATTCACTCTCCCTCTACAGGTTATGCTGGTTTTTTGTCTACGCTTATTGCTAATGATAGGGGTAAACCGTTTATTTTAACCGAACATGGAATCTACACAAAAGAGCGAAAAATAGATTTGATTTCAAGCTCTTTTAATTTGTATAAAAAGTTGGATTTGTTTAGAGAGTCTGCCGAAGATAATTATATTCAAACCATGTGGGTTAAATTTTTTGAAGGGATTGGAAAAATGTCGTACAGCCGAGCCAATCCTATACTCTCTCTGTTTTCTGTAGCAAAAGAGACACAGATAGCATATGGAGCAAAACGTGAACTCTGTACGGTTATTCCTAATGGGGTGGATATTCAGAGATTAGGGGCAACGCTGAAACATCGTCCAAAAGAGATTCCGAATGTTATTACTCTTATTGGTAGAGTGGTATCAATTAAAGATATAAAAACTTTTATTCGTGCTATTCGTGTAACAGCTAATGTAATCCCTGATGTTGAAGCATGGATAGTAGGTCCTGATGATGAAGAGATAACTTATGCAGAAGAGTGTCGAGACCTAATTGAGATATTAGATGTAAAAGAGAATATAAAGTTTTTAGGTTTTCAAAATATTGCAGAGATTCTTCCAAAATCTGGTCTTCAGACGCTAACTTCTATTAGTGAAGGGATGCCTTTGGTTATTTTGGAAGGGTTTGCTGCTGGTGTACCTTGTGTTAGTACCGATGTTGGTTCTTGTAAAGAGTTGATTTATGGTGGAGAGCAAGAGGGCGATAAAGAGCTTGGAAAAGCAGGTGTTATTTGTCAAATTGCAAATGTCGAGGAGCTTTCCTCTGCCTATATTGAACTGTTAGGGAACAAAGATGCTTGGTACAAGGCTCAAAAAGTAGCCTTGGAACGGGTTAACAGATTTTATACACAAGAGATATTTTTGAACAATTATCGAGATGTTTATAAAAAAACATTTGAAGAGTTGGAAAAATAATGGCAGGAATAGGTTTTGAACTTAAACAGATTTTAAAAGAGAAATCGTTAACATCGGTATTAAAAACATTTGGATATTCAGCTATTTTATCTTCTGGTCCTTGGGTTATCTCGATGATTATTATTTTGGGTATTGGTTTGAGTAACATCTATCTTTTTCATACAACAGATTCTGAAGATACAATGTTAAAAGCATCTGTAACATATGTTTCTGCTTTGGCTTTAAGTTCTGTATTTACAGGTTTTTTTCAGCTTCCTTTTACCCGTTTTATTGCCGATAGAATGTATGAAAAACGTTACTATTTGGTACTTCCTAATTTTATAGGAGTCTTAGTACTTATCATCTTTTTAGGTTTTTTCTTGGCACTGGCTATGGGAATTTTTATTTTTAATACGCAAAGTAACCTCTTTGTTCTGCTATATATTACGCTGTTTGTTGTACTCTCTTGTGTGTGGATGGCAAATATTTTAGCTGCGAGTCTAAAGCTTTATAAACATGTGATTATCTTCTATTTTATAGGCTATGCTGTTATCTATTTTTGTTCAGCTCTTTTACGAGATTATGCCATTATTGGTCTGCTTATCTCGTTTATTATTGGGAACTCTCTGATTTTTATTTTACTGTTTTTAGGGATTATCTATTTCTATCCCTCTTCACATAAAAACAATAAAAAGTTTATTCGTTTTGATATGTTCAAACAGAATTTTGGCAAATTTTATTGGAAACTTGCATGGTCAGGTATGCTGTATAACATTGCCATTTGGATAGACAAAGTTATTTTTTGGTTTACACCAATTGTGGGTTATGTGGTTATTGATAGACTGCACGCTTCTATGGTATACGATTTCCCTATCTTCTTGGCATATTTATCTATTATTCCAGGTATGGCAATCTTCTTTTTTCGTTTAGAAGTGGATTTTGCACAGGCGTATGCTGATTTTTATAGAGCTATTAATCGTCATGGTACGTTACAGCAGATAAAAAAACATAAGCAGAGTATGATTACAGCTGTAAAGAGAAGCATACAAGAGATACTCTTTGTACAGGGTATTTTTAATATTTTTCTCTTTTTAAGTGCTGAACAGCTTTTTGAGTTACTGCTTTTACCAAAGCTCTATCTGCCTCTTTTTTATGTTGATGTGATTGGTGTCCAGTTGCAGTTAGGATTTATGTCAATTTTAGCTTATCTCTATTACTTGGATAGACAAAGAGAGGCTCTTTTATATACTTTAGCTTTTGTTCTTGTGAATGCTCTTTTAACGTGGATTAGTATTCAAATGGGACCTTATTTTTATGGTTACGGATATAGCGTAACGCTATTAATTTTGTTTGTAGCAAGTATCGCTACACTCAATAGAATTTTACAGGAGTTGGATTATGAGACATTTATGTTGCAGTAAGCTTTTTATTGTTCTTATATTGTTGTGGACAGGCTTATCTGCTGATGAACGTTATGCTTTCATCTACAGTAAAAATATAGACGATAGGTTTATAAACTTTTACGATAAAGTAGTGGTGGAAGCTGACGCAATAGACAATATTTATGCCCTGCGTTACCCCAAAAAAATGGTAGCTTATGTGAGTGTGGGCGAGATTGAGCCTTGGCGAAAAACTAAAAATAAGTATAATAAATCTTGGATTATTTCTGAAAATAGAACATGGAATTCACTGATTGCAGATTTACGAAAATCGGCGTACCAAGAGTTTATTTTTGAACGTATAGCCTATTTACATAAACAAGGGTATCGAAATTTCTTTTTAGATACGATGGATGCTTATCATGTAACAGCCAAAGATAAAAAGCTTTTTAAGTTACAACAAAAGGCATTGGTAGATTTTATTCATACCTTGCATCAAAAATATCCAAAATCTAAAATTATTGTCAATCGTGGGTTTGAAATTTTAGAACAGATACATAAAGATATAGATGCAGTCGTTGCAGAGAGCTTGTTAAACCGTTATAACCATGCAAGTAAAGAGTACATAACTGTACCTAAAAATGATAAAGATTGGTTAATTGCTAATTTTAAAAAAGCTCAAAACTATGGCTTGGATGTTATCTCTATAGAGTACAGTGATAAAAGTACAAAAGAGCGTTTGAAGATTGCTAAACGTATTCGCAAGCTGGGTTTTATCCCTTATGTAACCGATGGATTGCTTCAGCAACAAGGGGAGTGTGATACCCCACGTATTCGTCGTGATGTTTTGATTTTATTTAATAAATCCATGTTCAAAGATAAAAATGCCGTCTATGCCGATGTTCATCTATTGGCATCTATGCCGTTAGAACATTGGGGTTATGTTCCTATCTTATATGATATTTCCACCAAAGATTTACCCCAACGGGTAGAAGATAAATATCACTCTGTCATTGTATGGAGTGAAGGAAAAACTAAAAATAGTAAAGCCTTTTATGCTTGGGCAGAGGCGTTAAAAGCCAAAAATATTAAGATACTTTTTTTAAACTCTTTAATCTTTAATCCTACAGCTAAAAATTTACAGGGCTTTGGTCTTACGTTTAAACAAAATCATAATACATTTATAGAAAAAATGAAGGTGGAGTATACTAAACCCTATACACGTTATGAAATTCCTGCTTCTGTTGAGTATGAAGAGAAATTGATTTTTGCCAAGGATTCTAAATCGGTAATTCGTACGGTGTATAAAAATGGTCAAATATCTATGCCTATTGCTATTACTCCTTGGGGTGGGTATGCTCTGCACAGCTCTCTATTACACAATATAGGAAATGAAAACTACTGGACAATTAACCCTTTTGAATTTTTTAAAGATGCCTTACGTTTAGATAATATTCCTGTACCTGACCCTACAACCGAAGCAGGTAGACGAATATTATTTGTTCATATTGATGGCGATGGATTTATGGAGAACGTGCGTACAGCACCTGATAAATTAGCTTCTGAATATTTGATGAAACAGATTTTTACTAATTATAAGATTCCTCAAACAGTCTCTTTGGTGCAAGGAGAAGTGGACACGATTGGACTCTATCCCAAGCTAAGTTCACGTATGAAAAAAATAGCCAGAAAAATTTATCAAATTCCTTGGATAGAACCTGCAAGTCACACGCTTTCTCATCCATTTTTTTGGGGTCAAGCTGATGAAAATCTAAAGAGAAAAAAAGAGAAAAATACTCCTGCTACAGATAAAAAAAAGGCAAGCAAAAAATCCGAAAAACACTATCATCTACCGATACCAAACTATGAGTTTAATTTAAAAAGTGAGACAAAAGATAGTGTGGATTTTGTACTCTCTTTGGCTCCAAAATCCAAGCAGAGAGAGCGAGTTATTTTTTGGAGTGGCGATTGTCTACCAACCAGAGTGGTCTTGGCATATTGTGAACGAGATGGTATTTTAGGGATGAATGGTGGCGATACTACGATTCAAAAATCAGAGCCATGGCTTAGTCATATCTCCCCTTTTGGACTACAGCGTGAGGAGTATTGGCAAATTTATACAGCTCAACAAAATGAAAATGTTTATACTCATGATTGGTTAGGCCCCTTTTGGGGCTATCGGGGTGCTATTGAGACCTTTAAAATGACTGAAGAGCCGTACCGATTAAAACCGATTAATATCTATTATCATTTTTATTCTGGGGCTAAATTAGCATCATTTAAAGCACTAGATGAGGTCTATTCATGGGCTGTAAAACAGAAAACGTCCAAGCTTTATGCTTCTCAATATATAAAAAAAGCACGAGGCTTTTACAGAACAGCCATTGCAAAAATTGATGGTGGCTATGAAATCAGAAATTCAGGTTTTTTACGTACTGTTCGTTTTGATAAAAATGTTCCTATTGATATAAAAAATAGTCATGGTGTGGCTGGTTTTACTCATCATAAAGAGAGTACATATGTTACTTTGGACAGCCAAGAAAAACAGATAATTTATTTAAATAAAAACTCCTCGGTTCCCTATTTACTCGACTCGAATGGTTGGGTAGGTTTGGTTCAAAAAGATAATAATATCTATCGTTTTAGCTTAAGTTCAAATGTAGCAGTAGAAGCAAATTTTTATCTTCCTAAAACGTGTAATATCTTATCCTCTAAAGAGTTTAAAATTAAAAAAATTAAAAATAATGTCTTATTTATAAGTTCAACAGGAAAAGGAGTAGATGTTGTATTCAAGTGTCAATAATTCTGACAAAAGCTCATCTATTCTTTCTTTGAGAGAAATTATAGGTGTTATTGTTGTTTTTTCTTTGGTGTTGTATCTGATTTTTCCTAAAGATAATATTGATAAAATTATTGAAGGTAAAAGTAAAAATCGAAACCTTTCTATTAACTATTTAGAGAGTATGTTGCTCTATTACCCTGATAGTTTTAGAATCAAAAGAATACTTATTGAAAATTATGAGCATACAGGAGACTTACAAAAAGCATTGAACTTAACCCATGAACTTTTAAAAAAGACGAAAGAGAAAGAACGCTTAAAGAAGCTCTATAGGGCTGAATATTTTTTACTAAAAAAACTCTATTTTAAAAAGGATAATGACTCCCTGCTTAAAGAGGTAAAAGATAAACTTTATAACTATTTTGAATTTACCAAAGGAGAGAGGGATTATACATTTTTCTTTGCAGAGTCTATGCAGTTGGATTTTAAAAAACTTAAATATGTTTCACTACAGGGTTTTCTAAAAGAACGACCAGAGTTAATCAATTATGATTTTGAAAAAGATGCTTTTAGACAGGCATTAGCATTGGGGTATAGGGATGACGCTTATGTGTATCTTTTGCATCTTGTAGAGTACACAGAGTTTGAAGAGAGTTTATATGAGTATGCCTTGGGCATGTTGCTTGAGCATAAAAATTATAAACAAGCTCGTACTTTAGCAACAAGATTTTTTTTGAATACAAAGGATAAAAAAGAGCGAATTAAGTATTTTAATACAGCTCTCTATTTAACTCTAAAAAACAGTCAAAATATTAAAGGAGATGTCTCTGAATTAATTGATTTATACCAAAGTGATGTTGATTTAAAATCGTTTGATATTGCTTTTCTGTTAAAGAGTCTTTTGCAAGTAGGCGATGTTAAAGGGGCTTCTGAATTTTCATTACGAGCTTTTGCAAAATATAGAGATGAATTTGATTCCAATGTAACAAAAATTGCTGTACAAAGTTTAACTTATGACAAACAGCTTCTTTCTGCATTGGAGTTGGCTCTGTATGCAAAAAATAGGTTTAAAACGATAGAGTGGTTAGATAAAAGTATTCAACTCTCTTTATGGCAAGGAAAAATGCAGGATGTCGTGGCATTGAATATTGAAGGGTACAGGTCTTATGGAAATTTGAAATATGAGCATTATATTTTAAACTCATGTACACTAAATAATGCCCATGAAATTTTGGGAGAGATTTATACACGTAATGTTGAAAACAGAGACTATACGAGTATAGAAAAACTTGCTGAATATTATGAATATACAGGAGAAATTAATCAAGCCGAGAGTTATTTTACGGCACTTTCAAAAAAAGTACAGCATAAAGAAATAGATAAAGAAGCGATACTCTTTTCATATAAAAATAGTCATTATAAAAAAGGTTTGACTCTTTACCGTCTGTTTCAAAAAAAATACGGTGTGGATAAAGAGCTTCATGAGTTGGCAGTTCAAAAACTTATTACTTTAAAAAGATACAAACAAGCCTATGCCTATGCAAAAGTCTTAAAAGAGGATAAACGCCTTTTAGATTTGGGTTGGTTACAAAAAGATTACCGTTATCTGTTTAAAAAATTTTGGAAAGCCGAAAAAGAGAACTCTTTAGCCTATGGTAATTACGATAAATTGATTAAGCTAGAGAGAGCGTTTAATAAAGGAGAACGACTCTCGTATCTTTATGATAGTTTGTGGAACAAGACAAAAAAAAGAGTCTACTTAACAGCTCTTTTGTATCACTATTTAGAGAAAGAAGATTTAGAATCCATTTCAAAACTTTTAGCAACACTTAGCCCACAAGATAAAGAACATTTTGAAAAAAATGTTTATTATCATATTGTTTTAGCAAATTACTATGTTAAAAGTAAACAGGTAAAGTTAGCCATGAATGAGTATAAAACAGCATTGGCTATTAATTCACAGGATGCTTCTACTCATCAAGCATACTTGTGGTTTTTATTGGATAATGAGTTGATAAATCCTCTTAAAAAAGAGTTGAGGCTTTTAAAAAAACATCCAAAATTACAAAGAGGGGTAGGTTTTCCTTCAGTTATCACTGCCTTTAAACTTCAACAGAGTGACTTGGCATTGCGTTGGTTAAAACCACTTTTAAAGGTATCAGATAATATAGAGTATCAAGTAGTTTATGCCGATTTATTAGAGCTTCAAGACCGAGTTGCAGGAGCAACAAAAATCCGATTAAAACTCTTTGGAAAACTCAATAAAATGGTAAAGAAAGAGCCAAATCTTTTAAAAGATAAAGAGTTTGCACGAGTCTATTTAGGCTTGGTGCTTCGTTATAAAACTCCTTATGCAAAAAGAGCGAGCTATTTTAAAAAGTTTAAATCACTTTTCTCAAAAAAAGAGTTTTTAGAGATTAAAATAGGTTGGTATACCTATAGTCAAAATGCAGGGATGGTTCGCTACTTAGCTGTAAAAAACAACATCAGTATTCCATGGCTCAATCTTTATTTGGCTATAAATCTAGGAGATAATCAAAAGAAACATAGACTTTTAGAGCAGTATAAAGAGGTTCTCCCTTTCCGAGACAGAGTGATGGCATCATTAGATATAGGAGACAGAGCAGGGGCTTACTCGTTGGCTTTTCATGGGCTAGATGAGAACAGTAGAGATGTTGAACTGTTTAAAATCTATAATAATATGGTTAACTCTGACTATCCAAGAGCCTCTTTCTCTTCGAGTTATAAGCATTTGACTCCTGAACTGACAGTGTATAAAAACAGTTTTGCGTATCGTTGGAATCTATATAAAGGTCTTGATTCAACATTAAAATTTATTCAGTATGATTATAAAAAAAACAGTGGAAAAAGTCTTTCGGACACCTCTCTCTCTTTTTCTTTAAAAAATACTCATAAAAAGTTTTTATGGGATTTTTTATTGGCCAAACACTCTGCTCAAGATGATTTTTTATCAGCTTCTCTTGATTTAAACTATCATTTCGATGGTTTAGCACTGGGAGTAAAATCTCGTTATCATAATAAAACCATACAAACACCAAAACTTCAAGAGAATGGCTTAGAAAGCTCTGTAGATGTGAGTCTTAGAAAGGTATTGACTCAACGTATTCAAGTGGCTTTAAACTATAAAAACAGTGATTATACAGAACAAAATGGTAGAAAAATAGGTCAATCTGAACAGTTTCAGATAAGCAGTGATTATCTGCTGAGAACGGGCTATCCTGATATAAAATTTAATGCTTATCTAAATTACAATAGTTACGATGAAGTGGTTAAAAATATTTTACCTAAAAATTTTACAGAACTTGGTTCTCAGTTTAGTATTGGAAGCTCTTCAGAAAATACAATTCATAACTCATGGAGACCTTTTGCTACACTTGGTATAGCTATGAATAATCATTATGATTTAGGAACAACTGTTTCAATAGGTCTTTCAGGTTCTGTAAAAGGGGCAGACCACTTGAGCTTAATGTTTGATTATAGCAAAGGGATAGATGCCATAGCAAAACCCTATTATGGGTTTCACTTGGGGTATAAGTTTTAGCTCTTTACTTTTGACAAGAGTTTTTAGCCTCTTTTAACTCTGCTTGACAGCTTTTACAAAAATCATAAGGCATACCATTTGTTGGAACAGAT
>CAYPCV010000024.1:0-2789 GCA_964409295.1 uncultured Sulfurovum sp. | reverse complement strand
GCTCGTTCTCGCTCTCTGTATTTACTATGATTCTTTTTTATATCTTTTAAATTCTCTTGCTCTATTTCGCTTAATTCTTTTACTTTTTTCATTCTTGTATTTTAGCTTGTTTTTCTGAATTTAATTTTGGGTAGGTACTTACCTTAAAGGGTGGCAAAAGATTAGTCTGAATGAAGATGAAAATACCCTAGACAGAGCTATACTCTTTTTGACCCTAAAAGAGCAGAGTTTTAGACTTTCAGATGTGGTAAAAATGTTAAAAACGGTAGGATTGGATTCAGCCGATGGAAACAAAATAAACGAAAGCCTAGAGCGTTTGGTTATTGGCTATTTCTTAGAAAAAGATAGAGGAGACTACTCTTATCGTGTGCCACTTTTTAAAGAGAAATTGCTTTATGAAGATATTGATATTTTGTTGAAACGTGAAGTTCGACGGTTGAGTCTGTTGTAAGAGATTTTACCCTACAGCTTGGAGTTTTGTCATGTAGTTTCCTTGGAAAAAGAGTTATAAGTCTTGAAAAACTATTATATTTACTCTATTTTATCGTAAAATAATTATAAAATAGTTTGAAATATCTCTGCTTTGTTTTTTGTCTATCCCTCTTAACCTTTCCTTGATATAATTATATTCTTAAAAAAAATTTAAAAAATATCAAAGGAAAAGAATGCCTCGTTGGCTTAGAAAACTTATAGTAACCCTTAAAAAAACCTCGAAAAAAATCAAGAATTCAGAATTTTATAAAAAAATAGAGAAAAAATTATTAGAAGAGGAGTCGGCAAAGCCTATTCCCTTAAAACAGAAGATTCTGTTGGTTGCTCTTATGGTGTTGACCATTGATTTGATGATTTATATTAGCACAGCGATTACTGTGTATAACAGTGAAGAGACGGAGATTCAAAAAATCTCTAAGAATATTGAAGAGATTAACTATTATGATACCAATAGCTCTTCGTTAATAGAGTTGTTAAAAGCCGATAAAGTCTATTTTATCGTGGATTCAGAACTCAATGTGGATGTGTTGTTGCAAGAGGGAAATTTGAGTCGAGAGATTAAAAATTTGCCGATTTATAGTATTACCAGAACGATTGAAAAAGAGTTGGTTAAAGCGAATATTCACTATGAGTGGCTCAAAAAAGAGGATAATGTTCCGAAGTTTGTGATTATGGAGTTTATGGGCGAACATATGTTGGATATTTTGCTGATTGGTCTGATTATTTTTATGCTTCAAAGTTCGGGAATGATGCTTAATGGCGATAAGTTTCGAGTCTATAAACCCAAAGAGATAAAAGGGAGTATGGATGATATTATTGGTTATGAAGATATTAAAGAAGAGGTTCAACACCTTGTTGATATGCTCAAAAATGTGGCACTCTACTCAAAATATGGGATTGAAGATATTTTTAATATCATGTTTTCGGGGCAACAAGGAACAGGAAAAACAACGATGGCTGTGCAGATTGCCAAAAAGTTAAACGTGCCTATTTTGGTAACCACAGGAAACATTGAAACAGGCTTTGTGGGTGGGGGTGCAAAGGTTATTAAGAGCATCTACGCCAAAGCTAATGAGCTTGCAGAAGAGAACAAGTTTTCTACCTGTATTGTCTTTATTGATGAGGCTCAAAATTTGCTAATGAAGCGTGGACAATCACGAGAAAAATGGGCAGATGATACGCCAAATGAACTTTTGACCCATTTAGAGGGTGTCAAGAGTATTCATGATGTGCGAATTATTACCATTGTGGCTTCTAACTTTGACGAAAGCAATATGCAACTAGATGAGGCGATGGCTGCGAGATTTAAAAAGAAAATTCACTTTAGATTGCCAAATGAAGAGGAGCGAGAAGAGCTATTGAGACACTTTTTGGCTAAAGTAGAGAGTAAAGATGAGAATATAAATATTCGACGACTCTCAAAAGCCTTTTCGATGACAAGCCCCCGAACTTTGCAGACTATTGTACAAGAGTCTGCACTATTGGCGATTGCCAAAAATGAAAAGGTAAGTGAAGAGGATTTGATGAAAGCATTTGAGGTGGTTATGATTGGAAAAACAGACCGAAAAACCACCAAAAATAGAGAGAAAGAACGACACATTATCTCGATTCATGAGATTGGTCATTTTATGGCAGATTTCAAACAGAGCATGGCAGAAAATGAACAAGATATAAAGAAGACCAAAGAGAAGATGAAAGTGATAAAAATCTCTTCGGAAAGCATTTCACGAGCCAACGCTTTGGGGTATGTGCTTAGTGAATCTGACGATATGCTTCTGCACTCGATTAACGAGCTAGAGAAAGAGGTAAGAATCCTCTATGGGGGTGTGGCAAGTGAAGAGTTGATTTTTGGAAAACGCAATATTACCACAGGTTCAGCAAACGATATAGAGAAGATTACACAGATTTTAAACCATCTCTTTATTGAAACCTCTGCCTATTCTGAAGCAAAATTGAAACTTGATAAGATAGACTCACTTAAAGAGGTGGCGTATAAGCAGATGGAAGCAAAAGCTGTAGAGTTGTATAAAGAGAGCTTAGTATTATTAGAAGAGGATAAAGAACTTATTGAATATTTAGCCAATATTTTAATAGAACGATGGGTACTTTCTAAAGAGGAGATTTTTGAGGAGATAGAAGGATTTAAGAGTTAAAACTTAATAGACTTCTTGCAAAACTCATTTTTAAAGCACCATCATACCTCTATCAAAATTAATCAATCCACAGATAAGATTAACTCGTAGATTATATCGTTTTCTACGATTACGATATTTCTGTTTTAAAATTTGAAAAGTCTT
>CAYPCV010000023.1:0-14473 GCA_964409295.1 uncultured Sulfurovum sp. | reverse complement strand
TAATACCCTCTGCACCCTGCTCTTCTGAATCTTGAACTCCATCTTTATTATCATCATACCATACGGTATCTCCTAGTGTTGAGAGTGCATCTGAATAGATACCAATGTCCACATCTAAGTTATTTGAACCAACCGTTACTTTGAACTCATCCGTTTTTCCTGTTTTCTCATCTGCATCAGAATCTGTTACTTCTGTTCCACCATTATCTTTTGGAGAAATCTTATAAGCATTTGGTAAATTTGTAAATTGTACGCTGTATGTTCCTGCAAGTAAATCTCTAAAAATATATGTTCCACTTGCACTGGTTACCGTACTCTTAAGCTCTTTTCCATCTTTCAATAGAGTAACTTTAATACCCTCTGCACCTTTCTCTTCACTATCTTGAACACCATCTTTATTGTCATCGTACCAAACTGTATCTCCAATGGTTGAGAGTGCATCAGAGTAAATACCCATATCCACATCTAAGTTGTTTGAACCAACAGTTACCGTAATCTCATCACTTGTGCCTGTTTTTGTATCCACATCTGAATCTGTTGACTCTGTTCCTCCATTATCTTTTGGAGAAATCTTATAGGCATTTGGTAAATTTGTAAATTGTACTTTGTATGTTCCTGCTAATAAATCTCTAAAAATATATGTTCCAGTTGCATTAGTTACAGTACTCTTAAACTCTTTTCCATCTTTTAATAGAGTAACTTTAATACCCTCTGCACCCTGTTCCTCTGCATCTTGAACTCCATCTTTATTATCATCGTACCAAACTGTATCTCCAATCGTTGAGAGTGCATCAGAGTAAATACCCATATCCACATCTAAGTTATTTGAAGCCGTTGTTACCGTAATTGTTCCTGTTTTTCCATCTTTTGGATTAGCATCTGAGTCTAAACTCTCTGCTCCTGCATGTTGTGGAGATATTTTATATCCACTTGGCAAATTAGAGAACTCTACTGTATAGTCTCCATTTAGAAGATTTCTAAAGATATATGAACCGTTATCATTAGTAACAGTTCTCTGAGCTACCGTAGTACCTTTATAAAGCGTTACTTTAACACCAGACACTCCAAACTCTTCACTATCTTGAATACCATCTTTATTGGTATCGAACCAAACAGAATCTCCTAGTGTAGAGAGTTTATCAGAGTAGATACCCATATCCACATCCATGTAATGCGTTGACTTAGCCAAAGTAATCGTATCTGTTTTTGCTGTTTTTGGGTCTACATCAGAATCAGTTGCTTCTGTTCCACCACTATCTTTTGGAGAGATTTTATATGCTGATGGTAGAGAGTCAAATCCTAATTTATACTCTCCTGCCAAAAGATTTCTAAAAATATATTTTCCTTGTGCATTGGTTAGTGTTGTCTGTAAAGCATTATCTTTACTATCGTAAAGTGTCACTTTTATACCCTCTGCACCAAGCTCTGCTGAATCTTGAATTCCATCCTTATTATCATCATACCAAACGGTGTCTCCAATAGATGAGATTAAATCTGAATCAGAATAGATACCCATATCAACATCTAAACTATTAGAACCAGCAGTTATAGTAATCGTATCTGTTTTTCCTGTTGCTACAATAACATCAGAATCTTTTGCACTATCAGCACCTTGAGTTTTAGGAGAGATTTTATACCCCAATGGTAAGTCTGTAAATTCAATAGTATAATCTCCAGAGATAACATCTCTAAATAAGTATGTTCCTCGACTATCAGTTACGGTTGATTTAATAACTGTAGTACCTTGATAGAGCGTTACTTTAACACCACTTGCACCCAACTCATTATCATCTTGAATACCATCTTTATCATCATCGTACCATACGGTATCTCCAACTGTTGAGACCAAGAAGCCATCTGAGTAGATACCCATATCTATATCTAAATTGTTAGAGCCTTTTGTTACTGTAATATTTTCTGTTTTAGCAGTAGCAGGGTCAACATCAGAATCTTTATCCTCAGCCGTTGCATCTTGTTGAGTAATTTTATACCCAGATGGTAAAGAGCTAAAGCCTACAGTATAAGTACCAACAATTACATTTCTAAATAAATATGTACCACGGCTATCTGTCACTGTTGTCTTAACAACCTTTCCATCTTTATTGTAGAGGCTAACTTTAACCCCATTTACACCCAACTCTTCAATATCTTGAATACCATTTTTATTATCATCATACCAAACCGTATCTCCAACTGTTGCAATTGATGGGTCATCCGAGTAGATACCCATATCTGCGTCAAGGTTTATAGAGCCTGTGGTAACAACAATATCTCCTGTTTTTCCTGTTGTCAAATCAGCATCTGAATCTTTACTACCGTCTGAACCTTCATCTTTTTTTGTAATCTTATATCCACTTGGTAAAGAGCTAAATCCGATGGTGTAAGTTCCATTTTTAACATCTCTAAAGATATATGCACCACCTGCATCGGTTACCGTTGTTGCTTCAATATCAGCACCATTATAGAGTGTTACTTTAACACCATTAACACCAAGCTCATCATCATTTTGAATTCCATCTCTATTGTCATCATACCAAACGGAGTCTCCAATAACCGAAAGTTTATCTGAATAGATACCCATATCAACAGTTAAATCATTAGAGTTTATAGCTAAAACAATATCATCACTCTTTCCTGTTTCAGGATTAACATCTGAATCTTTGTCATCCGCTTCTTTATCTTTTTGAGTAATCTTATACCCAGATGGTAAATCAGCAAACTCAACTTTATATGTTCCTGATTCTAAATCTCTAAAAATATACTTTCCACTCTCATCGGTAATAACTACTTTTACAACATTGTCTTTTGCATCATAAAGCGTTACCTCAACACCATTTACACCTCTCTCATTATCGTCTTGTTTTCCATTCTTATTATCATCATACCAAACAGTATCTCCAAGATTAGAGAGTCCATAAATAGGAATTGTTACCGTTGCAGGTGTAGAGTCTACTAAATCGGTATCATCTACAGCAGAGTAAGTAAAAATTGTATCTCCAATAAATCCATATTTAGGGTCAAACTTTAATCCATTTGCCTCTTCTACAGTTAGCTTATCACCTACTTTTACTGCTGTTCCACCATCGGCTAGATAGAGAACACCTTCATCTGAATCAGGTAAAGATTTAATTATAAAAGCAACAATTGTTCCATCTTCATCTGTTCCTGACAAATCTACAATATCCGTTGGATCTTTTGTTGTCAAGATAGAAGGGCTTGTTTTATCATCACTATTTGGTCCAATAGAGTAGGGAAAATCTTTATCGCCTACACTCTCCCCCTCAACAACAACAGGAATATTCTCCTTCTTTGTAATCAACTCGTATCCCTCAGGAATAGCTGTATTAGGGTCAAAGATTCCAACAACATAATTTCCATTAAAAATATTTGTAAACTCATACGTTCCATCAGCTGGAATAGTCAAAGTTTTAAGAAGTTTGTCGTTTGAATCAATCTCTCCATCTTTATTTATATCTTGGTAAAGTTTAACTTCACTATTCTCAATACCATTGTCATCTCCTGTAGTATAAACACGTCCAGAGACTTTTAAGCTAGAGGTTAACCCAATATCTAAATGTTTATAGAATTGATTTAAAATTAAACTCTTAGATATGGTTATACCATTTTCATCTACATCTGAATCTTTTGTATCATCTTCCCCTTGAATTTTTGGAGAAAAAGTATAATAAGAAGGAATAATTGCTTTTACTCTATACTTTACACCTGCTGTTAACTCATCAAAAAGATATCGTCCAGTATCCGTTGAAGTTGTTGTCTTAACTACAGCATCACTAGCATCAAGTAACTCCAATTTAATTCCACCAACACCTTTTTCAGAAATATCTTGAATACCATTCACATTGGTATCAATCCATACATAATCTCCCAACGCTATAGTTGGAACAATTGCAGAAACATCATTCGACATAACAGGTAAAGAGACACCATTTGCAAATGCTCCTGCTGTATTCGTATAGATATCTCCATATTTATTACCTTTTGGTTTTAAAAATATTTTAAATGCACATGAAGCATCACTACTCAAGGATGGTCCTGTTAATCTTACAGCTGTAACATCTTTATTTGAGAACCCACATCCTGAATCTGGACCAGTAGCAACACCTTCACACCACGTTGCATTACCATCACTCTTATTAATGGTGGCAACAGGAGACAAATCCATATCTGTAAATTTATCATTAGAGAAGAACCATGTCACTCCACTATCACAACTATAATCTCCCTTTGCCTCAATAAACTCTAATGTTCCATTAAATGAAGTTGGTTCAACTCTTTTTTTACTAATAACAACTGAACCACTTGAGAAGTTAAACCCATCTTCTCCATCACCATTAAATGGAATAATATCAATAATATCAAGGTCTGTTAAATCTTTTGATGAACCATTTCTAACAAAAGTTGTAAACTCAATTGGAGATTCATCAATCTCTCTAAATGGAGTATTAACCTCTTTAGAGATAATTAACTCAGCAGGAATATTTACAGTAATATTTTTGTTTGCTTTTCGAATATCTACATTAGAAGTATCCGCAGGAGAAGAGATAATTGTATATGTATGACTTGTTCCTTTGGGCGTTGTGGCAGATAAAATAAACTTATAGTGAATATCCTCAATCTTCTTATTTGCTTCTCTTGTTCCTAAATCCCAAATTAAAATTTGATGATTTTCAGTACAAGAGTTTTTTAATGAGTCTGTAGCCTCTAAATCATCACATGTTCCAAAGGTAGGATCTCCAATATCCGAACTTCCTACAATATACTGCAAACCTGGGTCTAACATCTCTTTAATATAAACCACATCTTTTTCACCAAGCTCATTATCTGTTGTAAAAGTTGAACTTATAGTAACATCAACTTCATCCCCAGGTTCAGTAACAGTCAAAGAGAGACTTTTAACTGTTCTAACAATCGCTCGTGTTAATACTGCCCTATCTGCTTTGTAATTTCCACCCGAGGCTGGAGTTGGATACTCATTCAAAATCCTCCATGCACCTATCCAGTTATCAGTTTGATTTTCATATAGAACATTATCATGTACAGCCATATAATTTATAAGGTTTGTATTATTAGGTAAGATTGTACCTGATAAATCTTCTCCACGAGCTTGAAGATTTATAAGTAACCCTGCAGTTTTTCTACCTGGAATTCCACCAGGAATCAAAAGTCGCACCTTTGTAATAGGATTACCACTATCTCTAGCATCTGCCGTATTACTGTACCATGTAATTCCAGCATCATTACACTCATCAATGACTAAATTACTATTATTTTGATTCAATGGTGGAGGCCAAGAAGAAGCAACATACCCTGTAGCGTACTCAATCGTATAGTTCATATCAGCAGTACTCCAATATGGCTTAACAGCGTGTAGACCCTCCTTACCCTCAATGTCAACCATATCATAAGTATTAGCATCAATGACATCACAAAGAATCGAGTTATTAAAATCTTTATTTCCACTATTGCTTAATTGAATCCTAGCTCCAAACATTCTATTTGGTGTTAGCATACCATCAGCAGAATACCATGCATTAGTTGTTGTTTCAAGAGGAAGGACTTCATTTATATTTTTCATAAAATATTTATAAAAATTACCTGCTGTATATCCAGGTCCGTAATATCGAATATTAGCTAAAGCAATATTATCTAATATACTTTCATAGTCTGTATCAAAGTTAGACTGCCCTGAAATAGAATTAGGGTCAAATGAAGTTATCTTATTTTTTGTCTTAAGTTCATAAATATCATTCCCCAAACTTTCAGCATTTTTCACATCGTCTAAAGGGATAAAAATTTCAATAATTCCTGTTGCAACAACAAGTCGAGTTAGAGGAATAATAGTATTAGAACTTGTTCGTGTAGCAACATGATTTAAAGAGGCATCAATTCCTGTATAGTCTACTGTTATATCTGTTCCTTTTCCCCCTGACTGAGAACAATTTAACGTTAAATCATCTTCAACTGAACCTAAAGAACGTTCAGGATAGGAGCTGTTATAAAAAGGATAAGGCTGTCCATTAATCACGCCTATACGACACCCCATCAACTCAGCATTAGGAATTGCTGTGTCATTTATATCAGTTAAGACATCTGTGAAGTTTAAAGAAAAATCTGCCCCTAAAGCTTCATTTCCAAGAACAGCAGAAGCAGTATCGGTCTCGTTAGATACCTCATCTGCTTCAAGAAAAAAACCGTAGGTAATTTTATAACCATCAACTCCATCTTTTGTTGTAGCATCATAAGTAATAAGTGATTTTTGAATATTCCATTTTGGTGTAGCTGTAACCGTTAACTCTCCATCAGGGTCATCTGTCTTAGAGTCAGCACCTTCAGATGAAATAGTTACTTCAATAATTCCTGTTTTTGTACCATTTGGAGTACTCCCTTTAACCTTAATATTAAACGGCAAATCCTGTGCATAAGCACCAGAACTTTCATATCCACTTCGAACACAAGTCATAGTAAGACCATCAGTAGAGATAGAAGAACCATCTCCACAGCTAGAAGGTAAAGGTTCCCAGCTAAAATAATTTGAAGGTAGAGTTGAGGTTAATGTTACAGGTTCAGTTGAATAAAAAATACTCCAACCAATATTCATCTCAAAAATATCACTTGTTCGTACAATTAAATCACCTGTATAGAAATCATCGCTAGGGTCTTGCGTATCATTATTATTGTAACCTGTATCTTGTAACATGTCACAACCTGCTTCAATATTATCATTAGTATTATTTTGAGAACATATCTCTCTACCGTTTACTATATCGCCAATTACGTTAAATTTACCATCGCCATAAATTCCCCCAGATTTGGTTAAAGAGGTTACAACTTCTACAACAGGTGTCTCTGCATAGAGTATGCCACCCGTTAATAGAACCATTAAAAAAGATTTTATCTTTAATCTCATATTAATTTCCTTTACTAATTTATTATTTTAAATAATTATACTAATATTAAAATTTTCTTAGTTTAATTTTATAAATTAAATTATTAATAACAAAGAATTAATTACAAGATTTCTTATAAAAAAACAATATAAAATGAGAGAAAAAGAGAAGGTGTTAAAAAGTATTAAAAGGTAATTTTAGAACCAAAAATCTTGGCTCTAATAAAAGAAGGAGGGCTGGGGGTTACTCCCCCTCAATAATCTTATCTGCTTCTTTAAAAATTTTATCAATGTTGTCTCGTATCCATTTGCTATCCATCCACTCTTCAGGACGAACTTCAACACCCTGAACCAATACACCAAAGTGCAAGTGGTCTCCCAACGCCAAACCAGATTTTCCTGTTTGAGCAATAGCAAAACCAGCAGCAACATCATCCCCTGTTTTTACGAGTATATTAGAACAGTGTCCATAGAGCGTATAGAGTCCTAAACCATGGTCAATCATTGGCATATTTCCATAGATTCCATTATCATCAGAGTAGACTACTTTACCTGCATTAGAAGTCACAATTTTTGCCATTTTAGTACTGGCTAAATCCAACCCAACGTGTTGAGATTCAGAAACTTCATGGTCTTTATTTTTATAGTAATAGTGTCTATCATCTCCAAAAGAGGCAACTTTAGCAGCATTTTTTAAAGGATAAAATCGTTTAATCTTCCACTCCGTTAAGAACTTATCCGAAACATTTAAACTCAAAGAGTGAATCAACTTTTCATTTTTAGAACGCATAGTTTCATTGATAGTTCTTAATTTTTCTAAACGGTCATCAATAATTGAATAGTCTGGGTCAGAGGCAATTAAATCTGAAATTTTTCCATCAATAAATTTATCTTTTGCTTCCAACCATGAGGTTTTATACTTTTTAGACATCAAATAAAAAGGAATATTTGACACACGCTTATTACCTGCCTTATCTTCAGCAATAATCTTAGCAGAAAAGTTCTCTTTGTCATAAGGCCAAGCAATCAGTGTTGCATAATAACCACTCTTTTTGTAAGGTTCAGCCTTAAATCTATTACCTACGGCTTCTACATAGAAGTTTTTTAACGACTTATCTTTTACTTGAAAAACAACCAATCCTACTCCACCACGAGTTACAGAATAAGAGTTCGACAAGATATTAATATCAGGACGCTTATAATCAATCTCTACATTAATAAGCTTACTTACACTGTTACCTTGAAAAAAATTCCAATTACTCTTATCAGTTACTTCTACCGTAATCTGTAACTTATTCGCTCGTGGATCCAATCGAATTCCATTAACAACTTTTTTAGGATAGACAATATTAATTACTTTTTCATTCACTTTTTCAGAGATAATTTCATTTGCAACTTCAATATTATTTGTACCATCATTAATATGAACCCGATACGACTTTAAAGCACTATCATCCGAGACTTTAATCTGTAAAGGGTCTTTTCTATTCCAGTAGATAAAGTCATCACTTTGAATTACAGGTTGATTTCGTTCAAACCTTTCCGAAGTAAAAACAAAAGCCCCTGCTCCTATCAATAGCCCTAAAATAACTATTCCTAAACTATTTGAACTTTTTTTTCTACCATAGGTTCTTCTTCTACGCATTTAATAATCCTCTTTCTTTAATTTCTTTTTTTATTATTAGTTTCAACTCTTCTAGGCTTATATCAAAAACTTCAAATCCTGAAGCGTTATGATGACCACCTCCACCAAAACAGATTGCCAAGGTTGATATGTCCACATTTTTACTTCGTAAAGAGACTCGAACAAACCCCTCTAGTTCAATTAAGATAACAGCGATTTCCACTGTTACCAATGAGATACCATAATCAATAATACCTACTGTATCTAATATATCTGCTCCTGCTTCTAGCATTTTATCTCGACTAGAAACCATTATCGCTAACGTACCATCTTCGTCCAATTCCAAAGTGTTCAAGGTCGAAGATAAAATACGAAGCGACGCTAAAGAGCGACGTTGATTCAAGTTTTTAACAACATGAGCAATATCAACACCATAACTCATAATTTCCGAAGCAATAGTAAAGACCTCTTTAGAGACATTCGCCGAGGTAAAATATTGGGTATCAGAAACCAATGCTGTATAAAAACAGGTTGCCACCTCTTTTGTAATAACATATTTCTCTTTAAAGAGTTCATATGCCACCTGAGAAGCTGAAACAAAATCGGCTTCAATCACATTAATCACACCGAAATAGGTATTACTTTTATGATGGTCAATATTTAAAATAGCACGCTCTTCTAAATCAAAACCTAGCCTATCAATACTACCTGTATCACACGCAATAATCAAAGAGTTTGTATAATTAATTTTATTCTTTATTTTAGAAAAATAGGGTAAAAAATCTAAGTTAACAGGCAAATTAGAGCCTTGATTCACAACTTCTACCTTTTTATCACTCTGTTTAAGAAGCCCATAAATCCCTAATGCTGTACCAATAGTATCAGCATCAGGGTTAAGATGGGTTACAATCGTGATTTTATCGTAGTTATTAATGAGTTCTTGAACTTTTTCAATCATAAAAACATCTTAATTAGGCTTCCATCTTCATTGATAAATCAATCCAGTTTGCTTGATGAACCAAAGAACCTGAAGAGATAGCATCAACACCTGTTTTGGCAATATCTTCAATAGTATCTAACGTAACATTTCCACTCGCTTCAAGTAAAATATGTGCATAATATTCATCTCTAAAAGCAACAACTTCACGAATTGCATCATTACTCATATTATCACACATAACAATATCTGCCCCTGCACTCATCGCCTCTTTTACCCCAGCAAAATTTTCACACTCAATTTCTACTTTGGAAGTAAAAGGAATTTTCTGACGAATCTCTTGCATAAATATTTCTAAATTATCAATAGTCTTCAGATGCGTATCTTTTAGCATAAGAGAATCATCTAAGCCCATTCGATGATTAATACCCCCACCACAACGGACAGCATACTTTTCAAACTCTCTAAGTAGTGGTCTGGTTTTTCGAGTATCCAACAATTTAACCCCATAAGGCTTTACTTTCTCAACAAATTTTCCAGTCAAAGTAGCAATAGATGAAGCGTGCAGTGCAATATCTAAAATAGAACGTTCCAATGAAAGTATAGCCTTGGAATCTCCAGAAACATAAAGAAGCTTTTCTCCTATTAAAAAAGAAGTGCCATCTTCTACCTTCCAAAGCAGTTTCAAGTTATACATTTTTGCTAAAACATCAATATACTCTTTTCCTGCAAACAGACCATCGCTTTTTGCAAGAATGTACGCACGAACCTCTTTGGATTGAGAGATACGAGAGAAAAGGTCTCCACGACCTATATCTTCGCTAACCATTGACTCTATAAATTTATGTTTTAACACTTATTACTTCTTTATCAAAATATTTTTTTTATCACGGATTATAACAAAGTCCCTATTATTTCTTAATAACTTTTCTATGATTTTTGCTATAATATAAGCAATATAAGTGTTTTGTGAAAAAAAACATCATACTTCTAAAAGAAATATCATATAAAGAATAAAAAATGGCAATAAATTTAATAGCAAAAAATAAAAAAGCGTACCACGATTATGAAATACTCGAAAAATTTGAAGCAGGTATTGTTCTGCAAGGAAGCGAAGTCAAAGCATTACGGGCAAAAAGAGCCAACTTAAGCGATGCCTTCTGTCGTTTTATCAAAGGCGAACTGTATCTGATGAATGCTCATATAGCACACTTAGAAACGACAAATAGAAACTATTCCAGAGAGACAAGAAGCCCTAGAAAATTACTACTTCATAAAAAA
This sequence comes from uncultured Sulfurovum sp., assembly GCA_964409295.1. Taxonomy (GTDB): domain Bacteria; phylum Campylobacterota; class Campylobacteria; order Campylobacterales; family Sulfurovaceae; genus UBA1140. The sequence goes on along the minus strand of CAYPCV010000023.1, from coordinate 3,724 downwards.
GAGTTAAATAAACTTTTTGAAAAAGTATCTAAAGATGGAAACACTATTGTACCGTTGATGCTCTATTTTAATGAACGTAACTTTGTAAAAGTAAGCATTGCCATTGCAAAAGGTAAAAATTTGCATGACAAACGTGAAACTTTGAAACGAAGAACACAACTAAGAGAAGCCCAACAAGCGATGAAAAATTATAAATAATACTCTGCTCATTATTTTTGAAACACCACTATATTGTTGTCAATTATATTTAAAACTTTTAATCCCATCTCTTCTGCCATAATCTCAAAACTTTGAGGCGTAAAAAAAGAGATGTGTGTTATATCTCTTCTGTACCACCACTTTAAAAATTCTTCATCATCCAAGGGTGGAAATTGTGTCATTAAAACAATATATCCCTTATCACTTAAAGAATTTACTAATGTTTTCAAAACTTCTTTTGGCTCTTTTAAATGTTCAAAAACCTCTGTAGATGTAATCAAATCGTATTTTTTATTTTTATACATCTCGTTAGGAAAAAAATAGAAATCATAATAGTCAATCTCTAAACCTTCTCTTTTTAACAATTCAGCCAAAACAGGAGTATGCCCACATCCAAAGTCTAGTGCTGTTTTTAAGTTTGATAATAAGGGCAAAATTGACTTAGAAATAAACTTGTCAAACATCTTAACATAACCAGTACATTCAAAACTGTTATTGTGTTTTTCATAATGTTTTTTTTCACATACTCTATCAACAATAGCTGACTCATCTAAAAAAATAAACCCACATGAAACGCAACGATGGTAAGTAACATCTTTCTTTTTATCCCATAAACTCTCTGTTTGAGTCGAACATATTTTACATAAATACATCGCTTCCCCTATATAATGATTTTGATATTATACCCACTCACAAGAACTACAAAAAGAACATATAATTAAAGAATAAATCACATTTCATAGATTAAGATAAATAAAAACTATTTATACCTATAATAAATATAATATTTAAGCAAAAAAGTGATAGAGTAATGAACATTAAAAAAAAGGATGTATAGATGAAATTACTATTAAGCTTAATGGTTGCAGGAGCAACTTTATTGTTTGCAGGAGGAGATATTTTGCCTGTTAAAGTTTATAAACCAGTTGTTCAAAAACAGAGTGGTTGTTATAAGCCAAATATTCAAAAATGTCCAAACTGTGTAGATGTTGCAGAGATTTGTCCAGATGACCCAAATGTACCAATTATAGAGTCTATTCCTTGTGAAGCAGATGTAAATCACTAGAAGTCTCTAGGAGTACCTTTTTCAAGGTACTCACTATCTCTTAATATACTAATGAAACATACACTGAGGGTAAATAAGTGTAAACTCCTACTAAAATTAACGTTGATACAGCCAAATAAATCCATAAATTATTAACATTTTTAGCAATAAAAAATCCACCAAGAATACCTGCAAATAATCCACCAATATGTGCTGACATATCTATTGAAGGCATTGCAATTCCAAGAACAAAGTTAATGACTAAAACAAGCCCAAAACTACGCATAAAACTCATAAATTCAGCTTGCATACGCTGACGATGTACAAAAGCAAACCCTGCTAATGCTCCAAAAATTCCAAAAATTGCCCCACTAGCTCCCACAGCCCAACCAACAGGATGCATATAGATAGATACAAACGCTCCTACCAAACCTGACATAAAATAGATACCAAGGTATGCCCCTGTACTAAACAGTCGTTCAACCATACTTCCAACCATAAATAAAGATAGCATATTCATCATAATATGCATCATATCACTGTGTAAAAACATAGAAGAGAAGAGTCTATAAAGTTCTCCTTTTAAAACAACATAATATCCATTTAAGGCTGTTGCCTGATAGATGCTTTCCGTTAATTCATTTGAGATGGTTGTTGATAAAAATATCAAACTATTCAAAATAATCAATGTATAGGTAATCGGAAACTCTTTAAATTTTTCGATAATAAATCCTTTTTATTTAACTAGCTTAATCATAGCCAAAAGCCTATAAATAAATACATAGAAAACGTTAGTGAAGAGAGTAAAAGTAGATAAAAAAGTGTTCTAAAATAAAATGCACCCAAAGAGAGCAAGAGATAAGAACCTGTAAATAAAGAGGGCAAAAGTACACTCTTTAGACTACTATTCATCGTAAAAAGTTGAAGCAATGAAGTATCAAATACTCCTCCTATCCCAAGTAAGTGTAAAAGCATACTCAACGGATAAAATGCACTAAAAAATAACGATAAAAAAGGGGAAAGTAGTTGCAAAGGTGTCGTCAGAGGGAAAACCATATGTACAACAGGTAACATTAAAAAAAAGAGTCCAAAAGAGATAATAAGTGTCATCATAATTTTAGGAAGATAAGAGAAATAGTGAAGCAATAAAAAAATATAAAAAACACCTATAATTGAGAACCAAAAAGCCAAAGAGAATAGTAAATAAGGAAAAATAATCAATAAGATTAAAGTAATGGTTGTTAAAAAAGAGAGTGTTAAAAGTTCAATCCCTAAAAGTAGCAAGAACCACCCTATTAATAGCATCATATAAGAACGAATTAAAGAGTCTGGAGAATCTACAAACCAAACATATCCTGCTAAAATAACTAAAACTAAAAATCCCACATCAATTAAATCAAATCTATATGGAAAATAACGTTGTTGAAAAAATCTATAAATAGGACGAAGTAAAAAGAACAATAAGCCTGACAATATCGCTAAGTGAAACCCACTCAAAGCAATTAAATGACTCACTCCCAAAACAGATACTTGTTGGCGTAGCTCTTTCTCTAAAGGATGAGCAAAAAAAATAGCATTATAAAAATCACTAATCATCTTATTTTCATGCTGATTATCTATAAAATCTACTGCGTTAGAGTAAAAACTCTCTACAGGTTGAAAAATCTCATTAACCTGAGAATGAATAAAAGAAGTTCCTAAATATTCAGAAAACCTCATCTCTTTACTCGGAAAAAGTTTCATTCGTAACTGTTGATGTATCTCTTTAGTAGAGTAAAAGGTTGTTGTAAAAAAATTTAAATGTAATTCAGAACTGTACAGCTTTAATATCGTATATTTTTTTTCAGATTTTGTTTTTTGATACGATTTAAGAACCTCTACTTGTGTAAAATAAAAAGGCTTTTCTATAAAATGTTGATACTCAATATAGAAAAAAGAGAGTCGAAGAGTTAAAAGAAAAAATAAAAATAACATCGAAAACCAAAACTGCTTTAAATTCAAAAAGAGTTTTGGTTTTTCAAGCATAAAAGATTCTAAATCATAGGTAAATCAATATTACCCATATCACGCGTATCCATATTTCCACCTTCTTCATAAATCACTTCAAAAGGAGCATCATCTCCCAAGTGAGCATCGATAAAGCGTGTAAACTGTTTTTGAAAGACCAATTTAACCGTTCCTGTTGGGCCATTTCTATGTTTACCAAGAATTAATTCAGTATCTTCTTCTAGCTTATTTTGAAACTTATTTTCATACTCTTTCCCCTCTGCCTTAGCCTTCATCTCTTTCTCTTTTTCAGCTGCTTCACGATAAACATCATCACGATAAACAAACATTACTATATCTGCATCTTGCTCGATTGAGCCCGATTCTCTCAAATCCGAAAGCATTGGTCGCTTATTATCCCTACTTTCAACCCCACGGTTTAGCTGAGAAAGAGCTAAAATAGGAATCTCTAACTCCCTAGCCAACTGTTTTAAA
>CAYPCV010000022.1:0-4549 GCA_964409295.1 uncultured Sulfurovum sp. | reverse complement strand
CGCATAAATTTTTGCATATCCGATTTCATTTGAGCCTTTAGGGCATTATTCACAGCAGGAGAACCTGCCACATAAATCTCTAAACCCTTCTCTCTATATTCATTGGTAATCGTTGTAATAGCATCAAGCAATTCATGATTCTCTTGGTCGGTTAAAAATGCTCTCTTAACCACAGAGTTTTGAGTCGATTCATCTTCAAAACCATCCGAAAACTCATCTTCCATAGAAACCTCTTGCTCTCCCACATGAGAATAGGCATCGGTCTCGATAATCATCGTGGTCATTGTGCCATCTTGACTGATTAATAAATCTTTATAGAAGTGCGACTCCAACGCTAGTTTTTTTATTGCAGTAGCCTGCTCTTGCGTTGTGGGAAAAGGTTCAAGCAAATCATCAGTAATAAGCTTATCTCCATCGCCTCGTGTATTTCGTACATTATAGAGCGAAGTAACATCTTCAACATAAGGGACTTTTGCCTCTATCTCTCGGTGCAAAGCTTTCAATTTGGTTAAAAAATCAATTGAAAAAACATTCTCACTTTTTATCGCCAAAACAATGCGTTCATCACGCCCAAACTGCTCTCTAAAATTATTATAAGTCAAAAGAACAGGGTCATCCTCGTGCATAAAGCCTTCTGTAGAGGTATCCATCTTTATCTTTGGAAGTTGTGAAATTGGAAAAGCTAACAGTAGTAGCAAAACCAACAGTACTTTAAAAGGGTTGTCATGTATAAATGAGCCAAAGCGACCCATTAAATTTTCTAGTTTTTTGTGCATAGTATCTCCATTTCGATATGATTTTATCATAGAAAAATGAACTTTAGATTAAATGTGAACTACCTCTAGCTAAAGAGCTAGAGGCTTCCTAACTAGCAGACTCCAACGAATCTGAATATAAAGAGAGTAAGTAAAACTTAACTCTTTTTATCAAGACAATTAACACAAGATTTTAAAGTATTCTTTTCAAGAAGGATATGCAAAGCTTCTATATTGAGAATTTTTAGAATATGGTTATCAAAAGAGATAATTCTTTCCCTTTTTAATCTGCTTAAAATTCTTGATAGAGTCTCTGGAGTTATATTTAAAATTGAAGCAATCTCATTGTTTTTAATATGGGTAAAGACTTTTACATCATTTAAAATCAAATCTGCCACTTTGGCTTCTGATGAGAGAATAGTCTCTTTATGCACCAAAGAGGAGAGAAGCATTACTTTATTGGTCATTGATTTCAAAAGAGCCAACGAAAAATCAGGTTCTCTCATATACTTCATCACTTCATTAAAATGCAACAATCCAATAACTCCTGTTTCAGAGATAAATTCACAACTTGCAGGAAAAGGAACTTGGTCTAAACAAGCATACTCTCCTATAATAGCTGGAGCAACTAATCTGTGAATTTGAATAGTTGTATTTTTAGGAGAGGTTTTATAGAGTCGCACCTGCCCCTCCAATAAAATATGCAAGTAATCACTGCAATCTCCCTCATAAAAAACAACACTATTTTTTGAGAAGTGTCGAATATAGATAGAGTCATGAAGTTTTTTATGAAATTTTTTATCAAGATTACAAAACATAGGAACATCTTCAATTGCAATCATTAGAAACCTTTATAGAAACATTTTTTAGTATACTAAAATAGTTATGAATAAGGATTTAAAATAAAAAAGTAATTTTTTTACTAAAAGAGAAGCTTTAAATGATTTTTTATTTTAATTTTAAAAAGTTAAAATATATCTATTCATTATAGAAAAGGATTTTTATGAAAAAAATATTATCAATTATCGCACTCAACGTCTGTTTGAGCATGGCAATAGATGCAAAGGAGGTCTCTAATGCCGAAAATATTACAAGCAGTCAAACAAAACAACAGAGTGCTAATATTATAAATATTTCTGGGAGACAGAGGATGCTTACTCAAAAAATGAGTAAAGAAGCCCTCTTTATTGCAAAAAAGATTAATATAGAAAAAAACATTCAAAATTTAAAAGAGACAACAAAGCTTTTTGAAAGCCGATTGCAAAGTTTGATTAATGGAGATGTAAATTTAAGTATTCCCAAAACAACCGATAGAGAGACACTCGCACAACTTACAAAAGTCTCTGCACTCTGGACACTTCTTAAATTAAATATGAATCAAGTTATCGAAAGAAAAGCTACTAAAGAGACATTCAAAGCCATTGCAAGCGACAATATTTTCCTTCTTAAAAGTATGGAAGAGGCTGTTGAGATGTACACTATAAAATCAAATTTTTACAAAACAGACCCAAAACTAGCAGAACAGATTAATCTTTCAGGAAGACAACAAATGCTAACTCAAAAGATGACAAAAGAGCTATTATTGGTGGCAAATGATATTAATATAGATGAGAATAGAAAAAATACACAAAAAACGGGAACTCTTTTTGAAGTAACACTCAAAGAGTTAATGGACAATACAAAAGATGAAGAGATTACAAAACAACTCTATGTTGTTGCAGAAGAGTGGGCAAAATATAGAACCATTATTAAAATGGTAAATACCTCTGAAAACTCATTAAATAGACTAGACAAGTTAAATATGCCTCTATTAAAAGAGATGAATATTGCTGTAGAGATGTATGAGAAACGTGCAAAACAATAGAGATATTAGAACTTCAAAATAGAGAAGCTTGAAGTTCTAATCGAACAATAGATTACTCTTCTGTCGAGTTTGACTCTGAAGAATTTACTTCAGTCACTGTCTCTTCTGAGGAACTCGCTTCAGGAGCTGTCTCTTCTTTTGATGATTCTTTTGCCTCATCTATCTTCTCTTGAAGTTCATCTCTCTCTTCAATAGCATCATCTAAATCACTTTTAACACTAGCAACAGCTTCGTTATTTGCACCATATTTATATACAAGCTCTCCACCCTCTTTACCTTGGTTCAGCGTTACAGCAATAAATCCACCTAAAATTAGAATAAATATAATTCGACCAAACATTTTTCCAATAGCCATAAAAAGAAGCTTGAAAAGTACTAAGCCCAATGAAGCATACACCAAATAAATACCTAAAAGTTTATGCTCTTTTAACTCTGCTTGCCCTTCAGCACCAAGTGCATCCCAAGCTGCTTTTCCATCAACACCTCCTGTTAGATACGAAGCAAACATTGCTACAGCTACAATAAGTAACAAAATCAATGAAAAAACAGAAATAGAACGACGTTTAACAGCTAAATTGTACAATTCAAGTAACAAAATCACTATAGGTATAGCAATAACAAAATGCACAATTGCAGGGTGAATCAACTCAGGAATCTCTAGGGGGATAGGTATCTCAGGGATACTAATTACTGGTAATGACATATTACCTCCTTTAAATAGTTAAAATATTTTTAATTATAACATAAAAATTCATTCCTATTGCCACGGTAATTCAAGTTTAATAACCAAATAAGCTAAATCCAGTAAAATAGCAGGATGAAAAGATTACTAGAAGAGTTCAGAAAACTAAAAGATTATAGAAAAAACAAAGTAGCATATACAAATCCCAGTGAGATACTATTTTTGTCATTATTAGCAGTAATATCAGGAGCAAATAGCTTTGAAGATATGTCATTATGGATGAAAGAACGAAAAAGAGAGATAGCAAAATTTTTAGGAAAGCCATTTAAAGCACCTGCCTACACAACAATAAGAAATGCATTTTTAGGCATGGATTCAAAAGAAATAGAGAAACTACAGAGAGAATGGATAGAGGGATTAAATAAGAATAGTAAGGGACTTACTATTGTTGCCACAGATGGGAAAACAATGAGAGGTTCAAAAAGTAAAGAGATGAACCAAAAAGCAAGACATATTGTTTCTCTGTTTCTAACAGATTCAAAATTAGTACTTACTCAAAACCAAGTGGAAGAGAAAAGTAATGAAATACCAGCATTGATTGAATTACTTGATAATTTAAATCTAAAAAACTGTGTGATTACCATGGATGCGATGCACACTAAAAAAAAACTCTCAACAAAATAGTTAGAAAAGGTCATGATTATGTGGCTCAGGTCAAGGGAAACAGTAAAGAACTACTAAAATGGGTTGATTTTAATAGCTCTATATCTGAACCTATTAATGAATATATAACCTATGACCATAACACTCATGGACGATATGAAGAAAGAGTTTGTCAAGTATATGATGACCTTTATCAAATTGAAAATGACTGGAAAAGTGTTAAACGAATCATAAAAATAACTTCAACAACACTCTCTTATGGAAAGTGTACCAAGGAAACTCATCGTTATATTTCAAGTTTGGCTGTTGATGCAAAGACTTTTCTTCATATTATCAGAAGCCATTGGAAAATTGAGAATTCTTTACATTATGTAAAAGATGTGAGCTTTGAAGAAGATGCTTGTCGTACTAGAACTGGTCAAATCCCATTTGTTCAAACTATGATTAGAAATTTAGCTATTAACTTTATCAATCTTAACAAATTCTCCAACATAAAACAGGCTAGAAAACTCTTTGCTTGGAGTCCTCATAGACTTTTTAATTTACAGAGTTTTCTTCTTTAGAGTTTAAACTTGAATTACCGTG
>CAYPCV010000021.1:0-7400 GCA_964409295.1 uncultured Sulfurovum sp. | reverse complement strand
ATAGTTTTTTGTTCTTCACTTGGGTAGAGTCTAACTTTTACTATATTTAACACTTTTGCTCCTTTCTAAAATTTCATATCTCTTATTATATCTTAAGAACACTAAAATTAACAAAAAAAAATATTAAACTTTTTTATTTGCTGTTTACGCTTTCATCCACCCCATGAATGAGGTGGTTTTTCGCTATAATTTTGATAAAATATAACAGATATGGAGAAAACATGACAATAACTAAACGTGTAACATTTATAGCCAAAGAGGGCAGTGAAGCTAAAATGAAAGAGCTTTTAACCGCAATGGTAGAGCCTAGTAAAGTGGAAGATGGGTGTATTTTTTATGATATTTTTCAATATGAAAATAATCCTAGAAAATTTATGGCTGTTGAAAGTTGGAGAGATGAAACAGCACTTGATGGGCATAAAGCTTCTGCTCATTATGCTGTTTATAAATCTTCTTATGAGCCTTACTGTGACACTAAATACTCTGATGAGTTAGAAATTTTAGGCTAAGTTTTGAAAAATTTATGGAATGCTGACGAAGCAAGTAACTTTACAAGCGATTTAGAACTACGGGTTTATACCTCTAATCTTTTGGGGCAGAGTGATGAACTTGTGCTTCATGGTGGGGGAAATACTTCTGTTAAGAGCATAGTTAATGGAGAAGGCATTCTTTATGTCAAAGGGAGTGGATGGGATTTGGTCTCTATAAAAGAGGAGGGATTCTCTCCTGTAAAACTCTCTACTCTTTTAGAGATGGCAGAGCTTGAAGAGCTTAGTGATACAGAGATGGTTGCAGGGCAAAAAAAAGCGATGATAGACCCAACTGCTCCTAATCCTTCGGTTGAGGCAATACTTCATGCATTAATTCCTTTTAAAGTGGTTGACCATACTCATGCCGATGCGATTGTGACCATTTCTAACTCTGTGAATGGCGATGAATATATTGAAAAACTTTTTCCTAATTTTTTGATTGTTCCTTATGTAATGCCAGGATTTATTCTAGCTCAAAGAGTAAATGATATGACTCAAAATACAGATTGGGAAAAGTGTGAAGGAATTATTCTACACAACCATGGTATTTTTACTTTTGATAATGATGCAAAAAAATCGTATGATAAGATGATTGAGGCTGTTAGTCGAGCAGAAGATTTTTTGGCTGAAAATGCTCCTTTAAATTTTTTACAAATTGAGCCAATGATTAGTTGTAATATGGATAAGCTTAAATCGGCTATTGAAAATGCAAAAGGTCATAAAGTTGTCTTAAAAGTAAATCAGACACAATTGGCACTTAATTATGCTTCTAATGCTCATCTTGATGAGTTTGCAACTCGTGGTGTTTTGACACCTGAACATATTATTCGTACAAAGCATCAACCATTGATTCTTGATGCTAACAATATAGATGAGGCTTTAGAGGAGTATATGGAGGAGTATGAAGAGTATTTTAATGCTTTTGCAAGTGATGAAATTATGCTTAATCCTGCTCCTAATTATGCTGTAATTAAAGATTTTGGTGTGATTCTTTTTGGAAGAACTGAAAAAGAAGTAAATATTTTGAATGATGTGATTGAACATACTATGATGGCAGTGTTTCGTGCAGATAAACTTGGTGGATTTGAGAGTATCTCTATGGCAGATAGCTTTGCGATGGAGTATTGGGAATTGGAACAAGCTAAATTGAAACTGTAGGGGCAGACCGATGTGTCTGTCCAATAATAAGGAATAAAACCATGAAATACCTAATGGCAATAGATGCAGGAACAGGCTCGGTTCGTGCTGTTATTTTTGATACTGATGGAAATCAAATTTCTGTATCTCAACAAGAGTGGACGCATATTGAAGAGGATGGCATTCCTAACAGTATGACCTTTGATACTTCTAAAAATTGGGAGATAACAAAAGGGTGTATTAAAGAATCTATAGTAAAAGCAAACATTGATGCTAGTGATATTTTGGCTCTCTCTGCTACTTCTATGCGTGAGGGGATTGTGCTTTATGATAAAGAAGGCAAAGAGCTTTGGGCAGTGGCTAATGTAGATGCTCGTGCTTCTAAAGAGGTAAAATATTTAAAAGAGAATTTTAAAGGAATCGAAGAGGAGTTCTATGCTCTTTCTGGTCAAACCTTTGCTTTGGGAGCGTTGCCTCGTATTTTGTGGCTCAAAAATAATAGACCTGAAGTTTATGAAAAAGTAGCCACTATCTCTATGATAGGCGATTGGATTTTGGCAAAGCTTAGTGGTGTGATTGCAACCGACCCTAGTAATGGTGGAACAACAGGGGTGTTTTCTTTAAAAGAGCGTTCTTGGGTGGCTGATATGGCAACTAAAGTGGGTCTTAAAGATAATATTTTTCCTAATGTTTTAGAAGTTGGCACGGTTATGGGTATGGTAACGGCTGATGCTTCTAACGAGACCAATTTATCGACACAAACCAAAGTTGTGATGGGTGGTGGAGATGTTCAGTTGGGGTCAGCAGGACTTGGAGTGGTTGAAAAAGGACAGGTCGCTATTTTGGGTGGCTCTTTTTGGCAACAGGTGGTCAATATTGGCTCTGATGTTGCTCCTCCTAAAGATATGGGGATACGCGTTAATCCACATGTGGTTACTGGACTTTCCCAAGCAGAGGGAATTACTTTTTTTAGTGGTCTGGTAATGCGTTGGTTTAGAGATGCTTTTTGTGATATGGAGAAGCTAGAAGCCAAAGAGAGAGGGATGGATACTTATGCTGTGTTAGAAGAGAAAGCATCATGTGTTCCTGTGGGTTCTTATGGGATTATGCCTATTTTTTCAGATTATATGAAATATGGAAAATGGTATCATGCCAGTCCTAGTTTTATTAATTTGTCAATTGATGCCGATATTTGTAACAGGGCATCTATGTTTAGAAGCCTACAAGAGAATGCTTGTATTGTTTCGGCTATTAATTTAAAGAAAATTGAAGATTTTACAGGTGTAATGGTCAAAGAGATAGTCTTTGCAGGTGGTGCTAGTAGAGGAGCTTTATGGTCTCAAATTTTGGCAGATGTAACAGGCTGTAAAGTAAAAATCCCAAAAGTTACAGAAGCTACAGCTCTTGGAACAGCAATGAGTGCAGGAGTAGGTGCAGGAGTTTATGAATCGTTTACTGAAGCCTCTAAATCATTGGTAGTATGGGATAAAGAGTATTTACCTAATAGCTTAAACTTCAATAAGTATAATGTCATACAAAAAAAATGGTGTGATGTTTATGAAGCACAATTGGCGTTAGTGGATAGAGGATTAACCGAGTCAATGTGGAAAGCACCAGGTTTATAAAAAGTTAAAAAATATAAGGACAAAAATGTACCTATTTACAAGTGAAGTGGTAGCCCCAGGGCATCCTGATAAATGTGCAGATATTATTGCAGACACAATCGTTGACAAGTTAATTATTGGAGATGCTAAGTCAAGAGTAGCATCAGAAGTTTTTGTGGCAGGAAAGCATGTGGTTATTGGTGGGGAAGTTACTTCAAATACTAAGTTGAGTAAAGAAGAGTATGCTACTTTGGTAAAAGATGCTTTGATTAAGATTGGTTATGATGGAAATAAGAACTTTACTCATGAAGAGTGTTTATATCCTGAAGATGTACAAGTACAAGTACTTCTAAATGAACAGTCTCCTGATATTAATCAAGGGGTAGACCAAGAGGATGGCGAAACAGGAGCAGGAGACCAAGGAATTATGTTTGGTTATGCCGATTGTGAAACTGAAAATTATATGCCTTCTGCCATTACCTATGCAAGAGTATTAATGGAAAAAGTTTATAATTATGCAAAAGCCAACCCTCATGAATTGGGTGTTGATATTAAGACACAAGTAACGATGGATTATGGAGTTAAAGATAATTTTGAGAGTTGTAAGCCACAAAAAATTCATACAATTGTCGTATCTGCCCCATGTGTTGCGACTATGAGTATAGAGAGTGTTCGCAAATTGATTCAATGTTTAATTGATAATGCAGGATTACCAACTGAACTATATAACCCAAATGATTGTATTATTCATATCAATCCAACAGGTAAATATGTTTCTCACTCTCCACTTCATGACTCTGGATTGACAGGACGTAAACTTATTGTTGATAGCTTTGGTGGGTATGCACCAATTGGTGGTGGGGCTCAAAGTTCTAAGGATTATACTAAAGTTGACCGTTCTGGGCTTTATGCAAGTCGATATATTGCAAAACATATTGTGGCAAGTGGTTTGGCTAAAAAATGTGTGGTTCAAATATCTTATGCCATTGGTGTTGCAAGACCAACTTCTGTGGCTGTTGATACTTATGGAACTGTAGTAGATGGATTGGATGATGATAAGTTGTCAACTTTTGTAATGGAAAACTTTCCGTTGACTCCAAATTGGATTACCAAGAAGTTTAATCTTGATAAACCTTCGGCAGAGACATTTTTATATGCTGATGTGGCTGCTCGTGGACAGGTGGGGCAGAGTGATTATCCTTGGGAACAGTTGGATGAGGTTGGGGTGTTTGAGGCATTAATCTAAATAGTTAAACATAGTATAAAATAACGTGCTATTTAGCCTTTTAGACTTAACTTCTTTTGGATATAATGACTCAAAAAATAACTATTAAAGTATAAAAAGATGAAAAATTTTGCATTAATTGGAGCATCGGGTTATATTGCTCCTCGACATATGAAAGCGATAAAAGAGACAGGAAATGAGTTAATTGCAGCACTTGATCCTTATGATGGAATAGGGATTATGGACAGTAATTTTCCTCAAGCTGATTTTTTTACAGAGTTTGAACGGTTTGATCGTTTTGTCGATAAATGGAGACGAACTACAGGAAAGCAGATTGATTACATGTCAATCTGTTCTCCTAATTATCTGCACGATTCACACATACGGTTTGCTCTTAAAAGTGGAGCAGATGCAATATGTGAAAAACCATTGGTTCTTAACCCTTGGAATATTGACCAATTAAAAATTATAGAACAAGAGACAGGTCAGAAAGTTTATAATATTTTACAACTTCGTTTACACCCTTCAATTATTGCATTAAAAGAGAAGGTCTCTAAAGAGTTAAAAGAAAATCCAAATAAAAAATATGATATTGATTTAACCTATTTAACGTCAAGAGGTAAATGGTACTTTATCTCATGGAAAGGAAATCAAGCTAAATCAGGAGGAATTGCTTCAAATATTGGAGTACATTTTTACGATATGTTAACATGGATATTTGGAGAGGTTGAGGAGAACGTGGTTCATGTGAAAACTGAAGATGCAAGTGCTGGTTCATTTAAGCTAAAAAATGCAAATGTACGTTGGTTTTTATCGGTCAATTATGATTACATTCCTAAAGAGATACAAGAGAGTGGGCAACGAACGTATCGGAGTATTACGGTTGATGGCGATGAGATAGAGTTCTCAGGAGGCTTTACAGATTTACATACAAGAAGCTATGAAGAGATTTTAAAAGGTAATGGTTTTGGTCTTGATGAAGCTTATGGTTCAATAAGTATTGTATCCAAAATTAGAAACTTAGATGCGATTGGCTTAAAAGGGGATTATCATCCTTTTTGTAAGAAAGTCATTATCTAATGTCAGATTTTTTTCTACATGAAACTTCGATTGTTGATGAACGAGTAACCATCGGAGAAAATACCAAAATTTGGCACTTTTCACATATACTTTCAAACACCACCATTGGTAATAACTGTTCATTTGGTCAAAACTGTGTGGTTGGTCCAAAAGTAACCATTGGAAATGGTGTAAAAGTTCAAAACAATGTCTCTGTTTATGAGGGTGTAGAGATAGAAGATGATGTTTTTTTAGGACCTTCTATGGTTTTTACCAATGTTATTAATCCTAGAGCTTTTATTCAACGAAAAGAGGAGTTTAGAAAGACACTTCTTAAAAAAGGTTCATCTATTGGAGCAAATGCCACAATTATTTGTGGTGTGACCATTGGAGAGTACGCTTTAATAGGCTCTGGAGCTGTTGTTCATAGAGATGTTAAACCTTATGCTCTGATGGTGGGTGTTTCTGCTCGTCAGATTGGATGGGTTGGTATTTCGGGCAATACTTTAGAGTTTAAAGAAGATAGAGCAGAAGATGAGTTTGCATTTTATGAAAAAGAAGAAGATAGTTTAAAGGTAATCAAAAAATAATGAAAATAGATTTTGCAAAATTACAATATCAATATCAGCTCTATAAAACAGAGATAGATAATGCGATTCATAAAGTATTAGACAACTCAAATTATATTATGGGAAATGAAGTTAAGGCGTTGGAAGAGAATTTACAATCTTTTACAGGAGCAAAACATGCAATAACTTGTTCTAGTGGAACAGATGCTCTTCTTTTAGCAATGATGGCTTTAGATATAGAGCCTGATGATGAGATTATAACCACACCGTTTACATTTATAGCTACAGCCGAAACCATAGCTTTTTTAAAAGCTAAACCAGTTTTTGTGGATATAGATGAGAAAACGTATAATATAGATGCGTCTAAAATAGAAGCACAAATAACTCCTAAAACAAAAGCCATTATGCCTGTAAGTCTCTATGGTCAACCTGCTGATATGGAGGCAATCCAAGCAATAGCTGATAAACATGGTTTAAAAGTGATTGTTGATGGAGCTCAATCTTTTGGTTCTACTTTTAATGGTATTTCAGATAGTAATCTAGGAGATATCTCAACCACATCTTTTTTTCCTGCTAAACCATTAGGGTGTTTTGGAGATGGCGGAGCTATTTTTACCAACAGTGATGTGTTGGCTGAGAAGATAAAATCTCTTAGAGTCCATGGTCAATCTAAACGCTATCATCATCAATACATCGGTATGGGTGGACGAATGGATACCCTTCAATGTGCCATTGTAGATGTTAAACTTAAATATTATAAAAAAGATTTAGCTTTGCGTCAAGAGGTTGCAGAAAAGTATACAAAAGCCCTAAATGATAAAGATTTAGTTTTACCTTTTGTAGATGAAAGAGCTACTTCGGCTTATGCCCAATATAGCATTAGAGTAAAAAATAGAGATAAAGTTCAACTTAAATTAAAAGAGCAGGACATTCCAACAGCTGTACATTACCCTATGCCTTTACATCTACAAGAGGCTTTTCTATATTTGGGCTATGATAAGGGAGATTTCCCTATTAGTGAGATGGTCTCTAATGAGATTATGAGTTTGCCGATGAATCCTTATTTGAGTGGGGATGAGGTTACTTATATATCAAGCAAGTTATAAAAAATGTTAAATAAACTCAAATCAAAATCTGAGTTTAGTCGTAATGTTCTTACCCTTATGACAGGAACGACCATTGCTCAAGCTATTCCTATTGCTATTAGTCCTATTTTGACGAGGATTTATACTCCTGAAGATTTTGGTATGTTTGCTTTATATATGAGTGTAGCTTC
>CAYPCV010000020.1:0-9322 GCA_964409295.1 uncultured Sulfurovum sp. | reverse complement strand
GCATTTCCATAACGTTCTATATTTTTGATAGGATAGAGTTCTTTTTTAAGTGCTTGACCAATAACAATCGCAACATCTTCCACTGAGTGGTGGTCATCAATATGAGTATCGCCTTTACAGGCTACCTCTAAATTCATATGGGAATGTTTAGCTAATGCCTCTAACATGTGGTCAAGAAAACCAACACCTGTATTGATAGTTGATTCTCCTTGACCATAGAGTTCAAGTTTTACAGAGATTTGAGTCTCTTTTGTCTCTCGTAAGTGTTCTGTCATCTTTTATTTCCTTCGAGTCAGGTGTTACTTCATCACGAGGAATGCTCCTACTAAACCATACTTCTTCTTAAATTCTTTTGCTTTAGTTCGAGAAGAGAAGCCCTCTATCCGAACACGATAGAGTGTTTTTTGATTTTTTGCACCTGTTTTTATTGTCACTTTGTACTTGGATGAAAGTATAGCATACTTTTTAACGTACTTTTGAGCACCTTTGTAGTATCTAAATGCACCTACCTGAATGGCTACTGTTTTATCACTATAAGACTTTTTAATATACGATTTAGGCTTTTTTTTCAAATATACCTTATCGTTAAATTCAAGAGATTTTTTAGTGCTATCTGATTCTGACAAGGTATAAGTGTACCCATTATTACTGTAGGTCTTAGATTCACTCTTGACATCGTCGTTAAAAACATAAACGGTCTCTTTTTCATTAGAAGCTTTGTTGTCAGAAGCTTTATTTTCAAGATTTAAATCTGCATAACAATTGAGACAATCTTTTTTATTTACCTCTCTATTCATATTTTTCCATTGAGATTTACTTTCTGCCATACAAGTATTAAGAGAGAGAAATAGAAAAGAGAGAAGCATTAAAATCTGTTTACTAAGTTGTGTTTTCATAATGTATACCTTATTATATATTTATATTTAATTATTTTTTAAAGAATCTAATAGACATTCGCAGAAAGATACTCATTTCTTTGTCCAGAGATACCTGCATAATATTTATTGAATTCTTCTACTTTTGAGCTTGGAATATTAATTCTATAGGCACGGTTGTAAGGAGTACGCCCTAATTTCAAATGTGGATTTATTTTATTTAAATAGCGTTGGTTCATATCTAAGAGAGATGCCACAGTTGACAAGCTCTCTCCTGAGCGAACATGAACAGGTGTAATACCATCACTGTGTAAGGTATACATCATCTCTCCTACTCTATCATTTTGTTTAAAAAGATAATTCTCGCCAATCATTGCCATCAATAAAACTTTTTGAATATATTTTTTGGTCTCTTCTTTGATATATGAATTACGAGAACTTATCAAGACCTCTAATTCACGCGTTCCTGCTCGTTTAATCGCTTTATTAACACAACCATTGCCACAATTATAAGCCATTGTTGTTAGGTACCAACTCTTTAAATTTCTATTAATACGATAAAGATATTTAATCGCTGCATTCGTAGAACGAACAGGGTCATAACGTTCATCCAAATCACTATTAATAGTTAGCTTTAACTCTTTGCCAGTATTAACCACAATCTGCCATAGTCCCCCTGCTCCTGTACGCGAACGTGCCTTAGTATTAAATTCAGACTCAACCATCGCAATATAGAGAAATATTGGAGAGATGTCGCGTTCATAAATAATATTTTTCATCATAGGAATAACCAATCCCCCCTGCTTTACAGCCTTGATGAAACGTTTGCGATAATCGTATTTATGGTTGTTTACAAACCCTTTAAATTCAGGATTATCAATAAAATTTTCAGGAACATCAAACTCTGTAAAAATGTAGTTATAACTTGGAAATTCATCACGAAGATTAGAAAAGGCAAGCGTTGGTAGAAGAAGTGTAAATAGTAATATTTGATAAATTTTCATAGCTATTCCTATAAGTATATTTTTACAATTATAGTATAGCCTAACTTAAATTTTAACTTTAAATTTATTTTAAAATTAAAATTTAAATTTAATTTTTATATAAGTTTAGAAAATAGTTTTTTTGCGTTTATTGTTGTGATACTTGTTAGCTCTTCATAGCTTAATCTTGAAATTTCTACCATTTTTTTAGCAACAATTTTTGTATAGAGAGGCTCATTTCGCTTACCTCTGTGTGGATGTGGTGTCAAGTAGGGTGCATCGGTCTCAATAATTAATTTATCTTCTGGAATATTAGGATAAACATTGATAAGTTTTTTTGCATTTTTAAAGGTCAAAACACCCCCTATACCGTAATAAAAATTTTTATCACTCAATTTCAACAAGACCTCATTTGCATTATAACAGTGTAAGACTCCCCCCATCTCTCCTGCATACTCTTCTAACAACTCAAGAGAGTCCTCTGAAGATTCACGAATATGAACGATTAATGGCAACTTAAGCTCTTTTGCCCACTTAATTTGGTCAATAAATACCTCTTTTTGTAAAGACTTCTCTTTTATAATCGCTTCCTGCTCTTCAGGCAGACGAAAATAGTCAAGTCCACACTCGCCAATAGCTACGCATTTTGGATGCAACACAAACTCTTCCAAAAAACTCTTATTATAATTCTCAGCATCATAGGGGTGTACCCCCACTGAAAAATAAACTTCAGAGTACTCTTCTGAAAGTTCTACAGCTCGCTTCAATGTTTTAGGGTCTGCACCAGGAATAATAAAACGTTCTATCCCCTGCTCTTTTGCTCTTGAAATTACTTCATCTATATCACTGTTGTATCGCTCATCATCCAGATGACAATGGGTATCTATAATCATAGTTAACCTTATTCTATATTAAACAGAGAATTCTAGCAGAAAAACAGTTTAGTAAGGTAAATTTAACTCTTGTCCAAGAAATATCATATGTGATTTATTATTTAACTCTCTCTAACTCATTAGAAAGAGCTTGTTCATAAGAAGTATCGTTTACTGATGAATCATTCACAACATCATTAATTGCTGAACTTAAAGATTCTAAGCCATCTTTCTCTTCTGCAATATCTACTGTAGATAAAATTTTAATTAATTCACTATCACTGCTATTCAAATGTGTGATTTTCTCTAAAATATGTGATTCAGATTTAAGCGAATCAAAGCTTACATAACCCATAACACCAATAGTTGTTAATAAAAAAAGATTAAAGATACCCAATTTATATCCTCGACTTTTTTCTTTTCCATGCTGATTAATACTTGCCTTTTCTGTCGCTGCTACATACTCATCTTTATTATTATTAAACATTTTCAATCTCCTAAGTTTCTTTTGTTAAGAGTATAGTATCAAGAGAGTTGGCAACAACTATGAAATTTAGATATTAATAGGGTATATTAAGCTTTTGACCTATATGAATTACTTGTGAATCTTTATTTAATTTCTCATTAGCTTCAATAATTTTATCAAACTCCATTGAATTTCCATAATATTTTTCAGAAATACTTCCCAAAGTATCTCCTTTTTCAACTAAAATAACTCTGGAGTTTTTATGATAAGTATTCCCATCAATCTCTTGAGAAATAGCTTGTGTATATAGAGAGTCATCTTTAATGGTTGAAGTATTCACAACATCATTCATCGCTGTACTTACACTCAACTCTTTGGTATTCACAATATCCATCTCCATAGAGTTTAACATTTCAAGATACTCACGGTCACTTTTCGTTTGACTCACTCCCATAACAGCTGTTTGATTAGGAAGAGCATCATTTAACAATCCTGTTTCACTCTTTAGGTAATTAAATCCCAAGTATCCTATAAACGTAAATGAAGCAAGAAGAAATAAATTCCAAACAATCATTACCCCATTCATAGCTCTTTTATTACTATGGGTATTCACTTGTGCATTTTGGGTGGCTTTTAAATATTCATCTTCTCTATTATCAAACATTTTAAATACTCCTATTCTTTTATTATTTTAGAATTATAAGATATTTAAAATTAAACTTAAATTATTTTTTTAATTTTTGCAGGTAGAATGTTGTTTATGATAACAATTTTTTTGCAAAAGAGAGTGCCTCAGGATTCATTTTTTCACCAGCAACAATTCGTGCAATTTCATCAATCTTTCCCTCTTTATCTAAAATATTAACATGACTCTTCCCTTTGACTTTAGATATTAAGAGGTGTTGATTTGCTTTAGATGCTAAATGTGCCTGATGAGAAATAGCAAAAATTTGATACACCGAAGAGAGTTTGGCTATCATATTTGCAATCGCAATAGACTCATCACCACTAACATTTGCATCAATCTCATCAAGTATCAATACCCCTCCTCCATCTTTTACACCAGAAAGAGCAACTACCATCAGAGCTAAACGCACACGATTAAACTCTCCACCACTTAGTGTTTCAGCAACAGAACCATTTAAATCAATAGAGACTCTATCTTCTCCTAGACTCCCCAAAGATACCTTGGTAAACGTAAATGAAATAGGAGGTAATTTCAATTCATTTAAATATATTTTTAGAGATTTTTCTAAGACAAGAGCATGCTTTTTTCTATCATGCCCCATACGATTAGCTAAAATAACCAATTCACGATACTCCATCTGCACAAAAGACTCTAGTAGACTTTTATCCTGCTCTATATTTTTATACCCTTTAAGCTCTTCTTTTTTTATACTCACATATTCTAAAGCTTCCTCAATACTTCCATAGCGTCTCTTAAGTGCTGAAATTTTTTCGAGTCGGTCTAAAACATTCTCTATGTCAACCTCAGAGAGTTCATCAGAGAGTATCTCAATCTCCTCAAAATCTACCCTTAATTGATTCATTAGTTCTATAAAAGAGCTATTATCTTTTTCTAAAAGTCTATAAACTTCAGACACAGACTCTTCTACTTTAAAGATTTCATTTGCACTCTCTAAAGCATCTTTTACTTTATCAATTCGAGAGAGTTGCTGTTTTATTCGCATTAAATCACTATCTTCGCCTATTTTAGGGTCAATACTTTCTATTTTTTCTATCTCAAAATTTGTAAACTCAATTAACTCTACAAGCTTAGACTCATCCCGTTTTATCTGCTCTAACTGCTCTAACTTTATTTTATAATTTAGATAGCGTTTACGGTACTCTTTAAACATTCTTTTAAAATTTTTATCATTAGAACTTAACGAATTGTCAATCATCTCTATAAGATTTTTACTCTCAAAACCACTCTTATCGCGTACAGATAAGAACTGTACAAAAGGAGAGAAAAGTCCATTCAAAACTTTTTTAGAGATATGTTGTCCCTCTAAATAGTAGCGAGCTTTCTCTTTTTTTAATACTTTTAAGGTTAATTCCTCCTCTAATGCATAGACCTCGCTTTTTAAACGTAATGGTTTCTCTACCGAAACTTCACAAAGAGAGGCTTCTGCTGTTCCATAACCAAACGTAGCCAAAATACTATTCATAAAAAGGGATTTACCTGCTCCTGATGGACCAGACAACACAACCAATCCTTTTTCTATTTCAATATCTACCTCATCAAATAAAATGAGATTTCTTATGTATACTCTATTAATCATATTATTCTATATCACCCCATGAGAGTTTTTCTCGTAATACCGAGAAGTAGTTTCGTTCTTTTTTATGCAATAATTTTGCCCCAATCTCTGCACCATTAATAACCAAAACTTCTCCTGCTTGCATCTCATAATCATCTTGCCCATCAATCATAACAATCACTCTATCTTTTGAAGAACTCAAATTAATTGTAAAATCTGATGGTAATACCAAAGGGCGTTGAGTCAAGGAGTGTGCAGCTACAGGAGTCATAATAAAAGCTTTAGTCAAAGGATACATCACAGGGCCTCCTGCTGCTAAATTATAAGCTGTAGCCCCTGTAGGAGTGGAGATAATTAACCCATCTCCCCTATAAGTGTTGAACCACTCATCATCAATAGAGGCATCTATCTTGACCATATGAGAGATGCTTGGTCGAGTAATAACCACATCATTAAAGGCGTAAAAATTTTTACGACCATCTGCTGTCTGAATATACCCATCAATCATCATTCTCTCATCAATTCTATATCTACCAATAAGAAGATTATCTAAAAAAGTATCCACTTCATCTAAAGTAACATCTGCTAAAAAGCCCAATGTTCCTGCATTAATTCCAAGAACAGGCTTATGATAATTGTACGATTTTCGCACCAAAGAGAGCAGTGTTCCATCGCCTCCTAGAGAGACTAAAAAATCAGACTCTTGACAAAGTTTAGTAAAATCAGTACCTTTTTTATAACCTATCATTTCAGCAGAGTGTTCTACTAATAGTACCTTAATTCCTCTAGCATGAAACTTCTTTTTTATCTCATCATAGACAGGACGAATCTCTGGGGCATCTGGCTTAATTACAAACCCAGCCGTTTTAACTTGTGATAATTTTTCTTCAGTCACGTTAAATTCTCCACTTTTAATTAAAAATAGAATATCATAAAATCACTTTGACATAGAATTCATTCTATCCTACTGCCCTAAAGAATAATCTCCCGTTGCCCTTTATTATTAGGAGCAGATAAAACACCCATCTCTTGAAGTTGCTCAATAATATTAGCTGAACGGTTATAGCCTATTTGTAATTTTCGTTGTAAATAGGAGATGGATGTTTTTTGGTCGCCAAGAATAATCTCTTTTGCTTGTTCATAAAGTTCATCTAAATCACCAACAATACCTACTCCTGTCAAAGAGCTTCCATCTTCTGGTACAAGATAACGTTCATCATAATCAGGGGCTCTTTGTTCCTTTAAAAATTCAACTATCTCTTCTATCTCCTCTTCTGAGTTCCAAGGAGCATGTATTCTAACCAAGCCATTTGTTCCAGGAGGAGTAAATAGAGCATCTCCTTTTCCAAGAAGACTATCTGCACCTAAAGCATCTAAAATAACTTTAGAGTCGATTCTTTGCCCTACTCTATATGAGAGTCTTGATGGTAAGTTTGCTTTAATCAAACCTGTTACAACATCTACACTAGGTCTTTGTGTTGCTACAATTAAGTGAATCCCTGATGCTCTTGCCATTTGAGCAAGTCGTGCAATTGAGTACTCAACATCTTTTCCACCATTCATCATAAGGTCTGCTAACTCATCAATAATAACGACAATAAAAGGAAAAAGGTCACTACCTCTTTTTCTCATTTTTTCATTATAAGTATCAATATTTTTTGTTCGACTCTCTGCCATTAATTTATAGCGACGCTCCATCTCCCCTACCATATTGGATAAAGCAGCGATAGCTTTTACTGCATCGGTAATAACAGGAGTAATTAAATGTGGAATATCATTATAAATAGAAAACTCCAACATTTTAGGGTCTATTAACATCAACTTTAAACTGTCGGGGTCATTTCTATAAAGTAAAGAGAGAATCATTGCATTAATCCCCACCGATTTACCCGAACCTGTTGTTCCTGCAATCAGCAAGTGTGGTAACCTTTTTAAATCAGTTACAAAAGCATTTCCTACAATATCTTTACCCATAGCAATAGTCAATGGCGACTTAGAAGTCATAAAAATTTCACTTTCCAAAATATCACGTAGATAAATAGTATCAAATGAGTCATTAGGAATCTCTATTCCCACAACATCACGACCTGGAATAGGAGCCTGAATACGAATGGTTTCTGCTCGAAGTGCCATCGCCAAATCATCTTGTAAATTCAAAATTTTAGAGACTTTTACATTGGCTGCTGGTTTAAACTCAAACGTGGTTACCAATGGTCCAGAATAAATATCCATAACCTCTCCAGAGATTTTAAACTGTGCTAGCTTCTCTAAAAGTTCATGAACTTTTCGGTCAATCTCCATCTCATCTATTTTTCGTTTTTTTGAAGGGGCTTCCTCTAAGAATTCGAGATAAGGCAAAATAAAATCTTCAGGTTCATCAATTTCCCCTTTTTCTATCTCATCCATAAGTTGACGATTTTGGTCTAACTCTTCTCGAATCTTAATAGAAGGTGTCTCTGGACTCTCCTCTCTCTTTTCTTGTTTAGACTCTTTTTTCTCAATATTAATATCAACCTCAACCTCTTCAACAAGCATTCGTGTCTGTTTTAATGGTTTCTTATTAACAATCTCAATCTTAGCAATATCTTCAATAGGTCTCTCTTCTAACATTGCTATTTCATCTTCATTTTTAGGAAGTTTTTTCTTTTTATGTACTATTTTTTTAGGAGCTTTAGGCTTAACTGTTTTTGGTTCTACTTTTTTTCTTACTCTTCGTTGTGCAACAATGGTTGTCATCTTTTCTGTACTTTTTTTATCAAAAAATGGATTATCAATCTGTGCTAAAAGAGGAGAGAGCTTTTCCCAAATAATTTTTTGGTACCTCTTTGTTTCCTTAATTATTACATGTAAATCAGGAATTTCATCTAAAATCAAAATTAGACCAATACTCATAGAGAGTAACCATGAGAGCCATAATCCTGCCTTGCCTATGTACGGATATAAAAATTCATACAATGTTAATCCAATGCTTCCACTCTCATGAATATTTACCACTAAACTTT
The DNA here is from genome assembly GCA_964409295.1 of uncultured Sulfurovum sp. Classification (GTDB taxonomy): domain Bacteria; phylum Campylobacterota; class Campylobacteria; order Campylobacterales; family Sulfurovaceae; genus UBA1140. The sequence goes on along the minus strand of CAYPCV010000020.1, from coordinate 860 downwards.
GCAATAGAATCAGAGATATAAGCAGAATCATCCAACCAACATAAAATTCTATATCTTTTAATAGTTTTTTATTCTTATAGAGTTGATAAAGAGGGTAAATAAGTATGAGTAAATCAATGTATGCCAAGTAACCAAACAACTGTATATTCGTCTCTCCATAAACTTTACCAATCTGTCCTACTGTTTCAGCAGAGTGAAATATTGTTGAGAAAGCACCATATAAAAACAAAATGAAAAATATAATAATAAGTATATGCACTAAAACTCCTAAAAAATTTGGAAAATTATAACATTTTTTTGAAGAAACTCCCAAAATATCGCTGTTTTAATCTGTTTTCAAGACGATTTGAATGAATTTCTTGTTTTTTTAAAAAAAAAATTGTAGAATTAATCTAACTTAATTATTACAAAGGATGATTTAATGAAAAAAGCAGAATTTATTGATGCCGTAGCAGAAAAGTCAGGTTTATCTAAAAAAGATGCAAACGAGGCACTAAATGCTATACTAGAGACAATTACAGAAGCTTTAAAAGCTAAAAAAACTGTAAGTTTTATTGGTTTTGGTTCATTTTCAACAGTAGAGAGAGCAGCAAGAGAAGCGAGAGTACCATTGACTGGTAAAACAGTGCAGATTCCAGCGAGAAATGCCGTTAAATTTAAAGTTGGTAAATCTTTAAAAGATACAGTAGCATAATTTAGTATATTTTATAATTGCTTAAGCTTATCACTGTATAATTGCATTCCAATTTGATTATTGGAATGTGCCACAGTGATGGAACTGGTAGACTTGGTAGACTCAAAATCTTCTGCCTTAGGGCGTGTCGGTTCGAATCCGACCTGTGGTACCACCTCCTTTTTTA
>CAYPCV010000019.1:0-12638 GCA_964409295.1 uncultured Sulfurovum sp. | reverse complement strand
AGCAAGAGCAATAAACATAGTAGTCATCAATTTACCACCAAGACCTGGGTTACGTGCAGTACCAGCAATAGTAGCAGCAGCAGTATGACCCATACCGATAGCTCCACCAAGAGCAGCAAGACCAAGACCAACACCAGCAGCCACTACTGAGTATGCCTTAATCATCGATTCACCATCACCATCTGCAAAAGCAACAGCACCAAGTGCCAAGAAAAGTAAGAAAAACTTTTTCATTTTAAAATCCTTAAGTTAATGGGCTTTAAGTCCCCTTCGACTGCGTTTCAAAGTCTGTTCGGATAGCGTAAACATACATAGGAGGTATGCCAACAAGCACATAAATGCAACCTGTTTCCCTACTTATCACTTTGTAATAACGTCGCAATTATAACCAACATAAGATGAAATGATTATTAAGATAAAGGGAGAAGTATAGAATTTATTTTTTATCATTTTTTTGTTACAAAATAACGCAATTATTAGAATGTAAACACGCCGATTCCGAAAATGCCGTTAGCATAATAAGAAACGACGGCTTTAGCCTTGCTATATTTCAATCTTAAAGAAGATAAGCAGGCGTACAAAGCTCTACTTTTTTACCTTTTTGTTCAAGAACAATAATATCAATAGCATCTCCAACATTAAACATACCATCAAGTGTTCTAATTCTCTCTTTAGAGACTTTAGAGATATGAAGCAGTGCATCAAAACCATCTGGCATCTCTATAAACATACCAAAATCAACAATTTTTTTAATCTTACCACTATACTGTTTATTAATCTCATACGTCATCTGCTTTTTAACAGGTGTAGAGATAATAGTATCAATATAAGCTTTTGCACCTTCAACATCCTCTTTTGAGGCTCCTGTAATTTTAACCGTATTGTTATCACGGTCAATATCAATAGATACCGAGTACTTTTCAATGATTTCACGAATGGTTCCACCACCTTTACCAATAATTGCAGGAACATGAGAGCCATCAACATCAAAAGCAATAGAGCTTGGCAGAGCTGAACTTGGTTCCAAGTTTAACAATGCTTCTTCCATAATAGTTAAAATATGAAGTCTCCCCTCTTTTGCTTGGTATAGTGCATTTTTAAGTACTTCTGCATCAATACCACCCAATTTAATATCCATCTGCAATGCAGTAATACCATCAGCTGTACCTGTGATTTTAAAATCCATATCTCCATCATGGTCTTCTAAGCCCATAATATCGGTAAGAACACACGATTTTTTGCCATCAGTTACCAGACCCATTGCAATACCTGCAACCAGTTTATCGGTACTCACTTCGGCTGCTTTTAGAGCCAATGAACCACCACAAACTGTTGCCATAGAAGATGAGCCATTTGACTCTAAAATTTCAGAAACCAAACGTACTGTTCCATCTCTTTTTAAATCCAAAGTTGGTTCTAATGCTCTTTTTGCAAGATTACCATGACCAAGCTCTCTACGCCCTGGAGCTCTAGCAGGTTTTGCTTCTCCTACTGAAAAACCAGGGAAATTGTAGTGAACCATAAAAGTTTCATACAATGAATTTTTAGAACCAATCAACTCATACGATTGTGATGCTTTCATATCTCCTAATGTTGCAGTAACCAATGCCTGTGTTTGACCACGAGTAAAGAGACAAGAACCATGAACAGATGGTAAAATATTGGTATCAATATCAATAGGACGTACTTCGGTCAAGGCTCTTCCATCGGCTCTGATATTATCATCTAAAATCAATGAACGTACAACAGAACGTTTATAAGCATCCAACATTTTAGAAATTAACTCTTTGTCTGCCTCTTCTCCTGAAGCTTCAAGGTCTGCCATAATCGTTGCACGAACATCTTTTAGTGCTTGACTTCGTTCCGATTTTGCCATAGATTGAACAGCTTTAGAGACAGATTCAGCATAATTACTCTCTATAAATTTATAGAGTTCTGCATCCTCTTTCTCTTCTGATAGAGCGACTTCAATCTCCTCTTTCTTCGCCACTTTAAAATCATTTTCATACGCCAAACTTGCTTGTGAGATTGCCACTTGTGCAATATCTAAAATCTCTAAAAGCTCATCTTCTTCTAACTCATTTGGAACTTGAACATGCTCTTTTTCAGAAGCACTTACACACATCTCTATCATCAATACATCTGAACCAGAACCTACAACTAAAAGGTCTAGCGTTGAAGCTTCTTGCTCTATTAGAGTTGGATTAACCAATACTTCATCTTCTATCTTTCCTAGACGCACAGCTGAAACTACTTGATTAACAGGAATATCTGAGGTATACAGTGCAGCTGACGCTGCGTGCATCCCTGCTACTTGCATATCTACAGCAGGGTCTGAACTTAAAACTGTTACAGTAATCACTACAGGATAGTGAAAGCCTTTTGGAAAAAGAGGTCGTAAACTTCTATCAATAATTCGAGAGGTTAATGTCTCAAAATCACCTGGTTTGGTCTCTCTTTTTATAAATCCACCTGGAATTCTTGCTGCTGCGTATGATTTCTCTGTATATTGAACAGTTAATGGTAAAAAATCTTCATCTACAGGCTTAGGGTCAATAGCAACAGCTGCTAACAATACAGCATCTCCACAATGATACAATACGGCTCCACTTGCCTGTTTTGCTACTTTATTAAACTGGTATCGTTCTTCCAAATTATTACAACTAATAACTATATTTTGTTCGTTCATTATTACTCTTTTCCTTTTTTAAATTATTATTTTTTATAGTATTTTTTTCATTATAGATTCAATCTTTTCAAAACTAAAAGATTCTAAATTTTCATAGTAATACTCTATTCCTATATAGTCATCTATCTTATGAGGACAAAAGATATTATCACAGATAGTGACTAAATTTTGATAAACCACATTATCCAAAATGGGCACAGCAATAAAAATATTCTTAGCTCCTAATGAAATAACTGTCTTCACAGCTGTCATCATGGTCAAGCCTGTCTCAACACACTCATCAACTAAAATAACATATTTATTATCAAGTCGCTCTAAACGTTTACCATTACGATATTTATGAAGATACGCCAAAATATCTGTTTGATATTTTTTATCAGCTTCTCCATAAATATAATCAATAGGGATATTAAATGAATCAATCAATGCTTTATGCATAACAATCTCTTCGGTTTCACCCACCATTGCAATAACCAACTCTTTGTTAACCGATGAGTAAATCGACTCAGTTAAGAGTATGTCCATCGAGCAACGAAGCTTTTTACTTAGCTCTTCAGCAAAATAAACACCACCTTCACTTACCCCTAAAACAATGGTTTCATCCAAAGCAAAGAGTTCTAAAGGAAGCTCTTCAAGAAGTTCATGAAATGCTTCTTCTCTATTTCTAAAAATAGTTTTACCTTTTTCTTTTACCATACTGTTTTCTAGTCCAACTATTTAGATGCAGAAGCAGCTGCTCCTAAAAGATTTTTTAAATCATTGTCAATAAAACTCACACCTAAACCAACAGAGACCGAATTAGCATTTTTATTCAATAGGTTATTACCACTAACATAAGCATTAATATGCTTGAAGAATTGATAACGTACTGTGGTTGTTAAATTTACATTATTCCCACGAATATCACTTACTCCATTAAAATCATATAGGTTTGTTGAGAGCTTCAACGTATCATTTAAAGCAAAATAGTCCACTCCAAATCCACCCTGTCCTTCGATAATACCAACACGAAAGAGTAAATCATCATAGCGTTTTCCATATTGTGCCGAGAGTAAGAAACTTCCACTTTCATGTTTTTTATTTCCAGCGTAACCTCTATCAAAAGAGCTGTCTGCTTCAAAGCTTGGTCCAGAGCTTACCCCCAACATATAGTATCGGGTTGGGTCTGGTTTAAGAGTTAAGTTTAAGTGAGACTTAGAGTATCCACCATCATCATAAACCTCATCTGAACGCATCTCTATATGCAGTTCACTCTTAATCAAACCATCCAAGTACTTATCTACCTTTTTCATAGTCTCTTGACTGTCTGAAAAGAAACCATCAACAGAAGTTAAGGCATTAGCTAAATTATCTTTATTACTAACAACCACATCATTTAAGTTATCTTCTAATACTACAAACTTATCTATGGCTGTTGGTATTTTTGCATCTAATGTTGCACTTACGCTATTAAGATATGTCGTAATAGAGTCAAGTTTTGCCATAATTGCAGGTAAATCTTTATTAATATTCTTAGCTACTTTAGAGTATTCATCCATCATACTAGGTAAATCTTTATTCAAACCTTTACCAACTTTAGAAAATTCTTTTGCCGTAACACTTATATCATCACTCATTACAGCAAATTTTTTAATACTCTCATCTGCATTGGTCAAAATATCATGAATCGTCTGATTATCTTCCGTAGAAATAGAGGCTAAAAGTTTGGAAAACTCATTTAAGTTCGCCAAAGTTGATTGAATATCCTCTTTTCCACCAGTATTCAAAATATCCCTTACATCTTTAACCAATAGAGCTATCTCTTGAAAGGCATTATCAGCTGCGGTTGAAGCGTCTCCTATTGAAGATATTTTTTCCTCTTTTGATAAAAGAGAATTTACTTTTAAAAATTGCGTCGAGCTTCCAGGTTTAATATCTAAAAATTTTCCACCCAATAGTGAATCTTGAGATATAACAATGGTTGAATCACTTGGAATTTTAACGCCTTTATCAATCATTAGACGAGCCATAACATTATTATCTTTTAGTAAAACCTCTTGAACGTATCCAATATTGACACCTTTAAGCTTTACTTTAGCCTTATCTTTTAAGCCTGAGCCATCATTAATGCTTGCAACAATAGAATAGGACTTTTTAAATAAATTATCAAAACTGCTTAATTGCGTCAGCAGACCAAAAAGAAAAAACAGTGATAATGTAATAAAAAGACCAACTTTTGCTTCTGTTTTCATAGTTCTATCTACCTTGTGAAGAGAATTCTTGATTTTGTGCTATACCACCAAATGGATTAAGTGTCAATTCAAAATAAATCTTATTATTTCTAAATGAACGTTCAACATTTGGTATACGTTCTTGTCCAAAAGAGACTTTAGAACCCCAACATTTCTGTCGATGAGTCCAACCTACATCCCATTGATGATTAAAATCTTGTTTTAAATCATAATCGTAATTAAAAAACCACTGATTATGCTCATTATAATTATGGACAAATGAAGTATTTATAAAACTTGTTGTTGCATTTTTAACTATAAAGTCATTATTATAAAAATGTGTTAACATTATATCATAGTTGCTTTGATTATAACTAAGTGAAGTAGTTAAAGAGTGAATTTTATCTTTATCTAAAGAATAAAAAAGATTTGAATAAAAGGTCAATGCCTCTCCTCTATAAGAGAGTTCATTATTAATGTCTCCTTCATCTAACTCTTCATTTGGGTAATCAATCCATGCTAGTCGATGAAAAAAATTCATCTCGAACTTTCTATTATAATAGTATTGACTCACTCCCATAGAGAGTTGCTCTTTTTCTACCTGTGTTACAAAAAGTTCCTTTTGATTATCATTTAATTCATTATAAGAGGTGGGTTCTTCACTCTCTAATGTAGGTCTCGTATATTTAATATATGGATGAAAAGTATGTGTATTCTCTCCATAAGCTTTAATTAGGTCACTAGAAAACTCCACTGTATGATAGTTTCGATAAAATCGATAACGCTCACTGTTGTAGCCTAAATTTGAGAAAAATACATCCGATAGGTAGAGATTTTCAGACAGTGAAAAGTCTAAATAATCATTAAAAAAAGAGTTATAATATGTAATCGGTAAATTAAACTCTGTCTGATAGGCTCTACTTCCTATTGAACGCGTATAATTATGTACCTTCGCATCAAAAGAGTAAAAAATCTTATCAGTAAAAACTTGCTTCATGTAATTATGATAATGAAGCGTGGGTAACTCTTGTAAGGTTCCACTATTACTCTGTTTACTTGTATCAATATAAAACTTGGCATAGAGACCTAGATAACGCTCTTCATCGTAGATAAATGTATTAAATCTGGACTCAATTAAATTTGAATTTATCAAAGAAGAAGCTGAATCTTTTTGTAAATTTAAATACTCTAAATCGGTTAAGTAGATAGCATTTAAGTATAGCCCACTATCATAAGCATCAAAAAAATCACTCTTAGGTAAAATATCTGTAGAGTGGTATTGAAGTTCAAAACCATAATGCTCTTTATTCAAGTTATTGCTTTGGGCATAATTTGTAAAGTTATTAAAATATCCCGTTCTAAAAAGTCCTGATGAGTGATTGGAGTCTACATAGCGTGCTGTAGCATGCCCACCATAGCCACGACTAGTTCTAATTTGAGGATTAAACTCTATATCAAAATTATTACTTGGTGCATAAAAATAAGGCTGTTCATACACCACTCCTTCTAAATCTGAAATTTGAAATTGAGGAAAAAGTAATCCTGTGGTTCTTTCATCTATCGTAGGAAATGCCAAATAGGGAAAATAGAAAATAGTTGTATCAAAAAATCGAATTCGTGCATCTTTCAAAGAGATAAATTGTCTATCTTTCCTAAAGTGTGCCTCTGCAAACTCTATTGTCCAATCAGGATTTGACTTATTACACGAAGAGAGTTTTGAGTTAAAAATTTGATAATGTTCTCTGTTTCTAGTTGCTTTTTTTGCTTCAATCCAAAGGTCTTGTTCAGTTGTAATTAACAGCTCTTGAAACTCAACAGTTTGGCTCTTAGTATTGATAATAAGCTCGTTAGAAGAGGCTCTATTTTCTTTTTTTCCTAACATCTCTACATTACCATTTAGAATTAATAACGAAGAGTTTTTATCATATGTCGCACGTTTTGATTTAAGTAAATCTCCATTATATAAGATTAATACATCTCCACGTGCTTCAAGAAAATCTTTTGTAGCCACAACTTCTTGTGCAAAAACTTCTATCTGTTCTTTTGAGAAAAGAGAGAGAGTAAAAAAGATAAAAAATACAAAATAACGCATCTATCTCCTAGAGATTTAATTTTTATTATAAATTATTGCTATCTTTTGTTCCCATATTGAACATGGGAACAAATTAGATAATAGGTTCTATAAACTCGAACCTACAACGCCTGATAAGCAATATCAGTACGACACTGTTTCCCTGCAAAATGGACTTGACCTACCAACATGTACGCACGCTGTTGAGCTTGGGCAATAGTATCGCCTAAGCCAACACAAACAAGCACACGTCCACCTGTTGCATAGAGCTTTCCATCCTCTTCACGCGTTACCCCTGCATAGGAGATATGAGCATGTTCTGCAAAAATTTCATCATGTACAATCTCATCTACAATAATTTCAGCAGGAGCAGAACTTTTATATGGATAATCTTTACTTGCCATAACCACACCTACAGCAAATTTATCATGAAACTCTATTTTGATATTTTTTAAATCTTTGGTTGCACCTTTATAAAAAAGTTCTAATGCAGAAGATTTAAGTAATGGCATAAGCTCTTCACACTCTGGGTCTCCAAAACGTACATTATATTCAAGAATAATTGGCTCATTATTTACCACCATTACACCAATAAAAAGAACCCCTTTAAATGGCATTCCTTCAGCTTTCATTCCTTCTAATGTAGGAATAATAACACGTTCATCTAACTTTCGATAAATCTCATCATTAACCAAAGGAGTTGGAGCATATGCAACCATTCCACCTGTATTCGGACCTTCATCGTTATTTAACAATCGTTTATGGTCTTGAGCTGCTGGAAGTACCACATAATCCTCTCCATCACACAGAGCAAATACCGAAAGTTCGTAACCATCTAAAAACTCTTCTACAACGATTGATTTACCTGCATCTCCAAAAGAGTCTCCAGAGAGCATCTCGCCTACAGCTTTTTTTGCTTCATCATGACTCTGTGCAATAATTACCCCTTTACCACCACAAAGACCATCTGCTTTTACAACAATAGGAGCATCAAGTGTCATAATAAATTTATACGCTTTTTCAATAGAGTCGGTTTCAATATATTTAGCCGTAGGAACATTATGACGAGCCAAGAAATTTTTCATAAATATTTTAGAACCTTCAAGTTGAGCAGCTTGTGAAGAGGGTCCAAAAATATTTAATCCTCTTGCTTCAAATACATCAACAATTCCATCAACCAAAGGAGCTTCTGGACCTACAATAGTAAGTTCTACAGCATTTGCTTCACAAAAATCAGCCAATTCAGAGAAATCACTAATCGTTAAATTCTCTCCAAGTTCATCGGTTGCACCATTCCCTGGAGCAAAATAAAGCTTATCTACCTTTTCATCTTTTTTTAGAGCCATTCCTATAGAATACTCTCGTCCACCAGCACCAATTATTAATACGTTCACTTGTAACTTCTCCATCATTTTATTAACAGGATTATACACTATTGATTCTATGGATTAGATTTATAAAAAAGAGAAGATTTAAAGAAGGTTTGTATTGGAAGAGAAAAGCCTATTCTACTGAGAAAAAAGTTCTGTCTATTAAAATATAAATTTAGGCTCTCTCTTCCAAAAAATATTTTTATTTTTAAAGAGATTTAACCCGAACAGCCGTTCTGCATAAGGTCGGCCCTAAAAAGCCAACGGTGTAGGAGGGAGTAATCTTTAGGGGACAGCTCCTCGTCTAGCCTAGCTACACTCAAACGGAGTCATCCACACACCAATTAACTACATGTCCCACAATAGATAATGTTGGACCACAAAAAACAGTAGTCGAACCATCCAGGTTAAGTGAATTATAGCAAATTTCTAAAAAAAAGTCACTATTGAACTCTATTTTTTTGAATTTCAAGAGCTTTTTTTATACATGAGTCAATTAGTGGCTCATCTGCTACCTCAAAACTACACTCTTTTGGTAGATGTGCTTGGGTTGCTTTTCCTATCAAGATTGCTATATAAGAGCTATCCCACTCAAAATTTTTAAAAAAGCAATTAATCGTAGAGGGCGAAGTAAAAATAATAGTAGCATTCTCTTTTGGTCTATCCTCTTTTGAGTACTTTAGACAAGAAGTTTCATAGATAACCTGCTCCTGCAAAGGAATCCCTACCTTTGATAAATACGCCTTAGAATCAAAAGAGACCACTTTAGGTCTTAAGTAAAGCAGTTTTTTATCTGAAAATTTTTTCTGAATATCTTTAGATAATGCCTCTCCATAAAACTCTTTTGGCGTATAGATTACTGTTCCACCTAACTCTTCTATTTTTTCTTTTGTGGCTTTACCTATAGCAACAGAGGGATAGTTTTTCCAAGATTTGTCTATTTTATCTGCTGAAACAACAGCTTGTTTAGAGGTAAACATCAAAGTATCACAGTTATAAAATTCTATAGGAGTATCTATTAATGAAAATTGAATCATTGGCAACGAAAATGTCCCCTCTTTTTTTAAAGGAGAGAGTAGATAAATAATACTTTTTTGCATTATGCTTTTTTCGTAGCCATGTAGTTATTAATTTCACTATCATCAAAGGGGTCATAATGAGGTGTAATAATCCATGGTTTATTTGGTTCTAAAGCTATAATTTTATCTTCTATCTCATCTGAAATTCGATGTGCTTCTATCAAATAGAGGTTTGGTTTTAAGACCAAGTGAAACTCTATAAAGTTAATTGTTCCATCCGTTCGCGTTTTTAACCAATGAAAACTATTAACCTCTTTATGCGTATCAATAATCTCTTCTATACTCTTGACTATCTCCTGCTCTAATGCACGGTCAAGTAGAATTAAAACACCCTCTTTTATAATCTCATATGCAGAATAGATAATATAGATACCAATTCCTAGTCCAAAAATAGCATCAACAACTTCCCAACCTGTATATTGTACGATTCCTAGTGCTAATAAAATAACCCCATTTGACCATAAATCAGTCTGATAATGCAAAGCATCAGATTTAATAACCAAGTTATCTGTCTGTTTTGCTACGCGTAAAAGGTACTGAACTAAGGCAAATGTAATTACAATAGAGAGAATCATAACCCAAATTGCAGGAGCTAAAAGGGTGGTAGATGTTCCATGAATCGCTTTTTCAATGGCTACATAGATAATATAAAGCCCAGAAATAGTAATAATCGTTCCCTCAATTACAGCTGCGATGGCTTGAACTTTACCTTTCCCATAATGAAAATTCTCATCGGCTTTCTCTTCAGACTTTTTAATCGCAAAAAAGTTAAAAATAGAGATTAAGGTATCAAGCAGTGAGTCAATAGCTGAAGCTAAAACAGCTACTGAACCCGATGCCACACCAATGGTAAACTTAACAATGGTCAAAATAATAGCCACCGACGAGGCTACAATGGTTGCTCTTTTTTCTGGAGACATATTTTTATCCTTTACTCTTCATAGGGTAATTCTAGTGCATCTATATGAACGATAGCTGAATTTCCTGCTATTCCTTGTAACGCTCCGTACATCTCTGTTGTGTTTTGAAGCACACCATCAATGGTTTTTTCACGCCGTTTCCAAGATGCCATAAGCGAACGTTTCTCTTTATCTAGTTCCTCTTTCATTTTTATAAATCCATCAACAATCGCTGTCATCTGCATTGAAAATTCATTTCCTGTCATATAACTATAGAGCAGGCTCATTTTATCTGTTCTATTTTCCTCTTTTTTAACACTCTGTTGTAACCGAATCAATGACTCGCGAAGCAAAGAGACAGAACCTTTAAACTCATCTAAACTACAGACCCAAATCCCCTCAACAAAACCCATTCGTTTCATCTCACGAGGATAAACAGAAGTAACCAAAACCCCAATATCAGCATTAACTTTAAGCATATCTTGTTTTAGTTTACTTATCCATGCATCCGACCATGCTTTGGTATTTTTAGACTCATAACAGATAACTCCACAATTTTGAGCCTCTCGGGTATGCACGGTTTGAATACAGTCTGCTCCAAACGCACCTTTTTTTACCTCTTCTATCGAGTCAAAAGGGAACTGAGAAGAGAGCCAAGATTCAATCGCCAACTCCAACGCCTCACCTTGGAGTTGCATTGACCCCTGCTCTGCTTTTCGTTGTGCGTTATCAAGCTCACGTTTTATCTGCTCTAGCTGTTCATCTTTAGCTTTCATCTTTAGCTCATTTTGAGCCTCTAGTGCATGCAAAATTTTCTCTTTTTCCAAAATTAACTCTTCACTCAAAGCCAACTGAGCATCTGCTTTTGCTTTGGACTCAATCTCCTCTTTTTCACGCTTTAATCTGGCTATCTCTATTTTAGAGTTATTTAACTCTTTTACCTGTTCAGACTTTTCATTCAACTCTTTTTGAAGCAGAGCCATAGATTCACTCTGTTCCAAAAGCAACTCTTGTTTTAGCTCATCATGAAGCTTCTGCTTTTCACGCTTAACCTGCTCTTTGGTTGCTTTTTTCAAGCTCTCTTCAAACTTCTCTTCCTGAGCTTGAAGTGACTCAAACTTTTTCTCTAAAACCTCTTCTCTTTTTCTATTCTCTTCTTCAAATTGATGATACAAAATTTCATTAACATCTATTTTTATTTGACAATTTGGACATTTTATCGTAGTTTTTGGCATTTTTTCCCTTACTTTTTAAAATGAACCATTTTAAACTTATCGCCCATAATAGTAGGAGCAATCAATGTTTTAATTTTATCTGCTTCTCGCAAATAATTTGCTTGTGTTGTCTGTTTTGCGAACTGTTCCAAAATATCAATTAAGCCAAAACGAACCAATGCACGAGCTTGGGTTTCATATTTATCAAGCTCAAAACCTGCTTCTTCAAAGGCATCTATTACATGCCCAAAGTTTACATCATAAGTAATATCTGCACTCTGATAGGCATCAGCCATATCCAACTCTTCATCAAATAGTGGAAATGTTTTATGATTTTCATAAACACGAACTGAAAAATCATTACGAACAAAACGTTCGCCATAATCAAACGAAACAAAATCACATTTTCCTATCCCTTTTGCCATATGTAAAGCAAACTCTTCATAGCCTACGGCTACTTCGCCTTTGACTTGTCGATGTTTTGATGCAAACTCCAAAATACTATCATCTGCCTTTTTCCACTCTACAACATTATCATGAACAAAAGCCTCTTCTCCATCTTTAATCAAATTACAAGGAAAAGCATCAAAAATCTCATTAGCCACCACAAAAGCATACTCAACATTCACATCATCTATATCATTAAAATGAGTAATTTGAATATCAGAACCAAAACGCTCTTCGATGTATCGGAGTTGCTCTTGTTGAACATGTGGCTGACGTTCTACAATCCCAAATTTAAGCGTCTTCACCAAGGTTGGGTCAAGCGTATAGAGCCACTGAATCATATCACAAAGCAGATACCCTTTGTGGGCTCCAATCTCAATTAACCATCCATCTCGTTTAAAAGAATCATTTTCAATAAGCTTATAAAAATAGTTTGCGATGGATGCTCCAAAAAATGAGCTAGTACTCACTGCTGTATAAAAATCCCCACCTTTTCCAATGGTTTTAAATGTTTTGTAGTAACCCTCTTCTCCATAGAGCCACTCATTCATATATGTACTAAAATTCAATCTTTTCCTTTTTTTTCTTTGGTTAATGTGCATGTGAACTACCTCTAGCTAAAGAGCTAGAGGCTTCCTAACTAGCAGACTCCAACGAGT